>CAYWWE010000013.1:0-32990 GCA_964461785.1 uncultured Bacteroides sp. | reverse complement strand
AGCCGCTGTCCTCACCTCCTGATCGCTCAGGCACGCGGTGTCGCGTCCAACAATCCGTCCTACCTGACGCCTCCCCTCTTCAAGACTTCGGTCGGCGGCCTCAAAAACCATCCTGACCTCCCGTATAAGGGTAGTCCCGGCCAGACAATAGTAGACGACAATCGCCTGCACGGCTATATCAGCCACCGGCCATGGATTGAGAAGCCGGGTCATCCCCCAGGCAGATACAGCAGCACACCCGACAAGAATTATCGCAGTCAGAGCTCCGCGGATCACTCTATGCCGACCGCGGTTCATGGCATGCTCGGCTACGGATACCAGCCGACCGAAAAGGACGATGAGATGCGGCAGCCGCTGAGGATCGCCGAAAATAAGGTCAAGCGCCCAACCTATGAGCAAGGGGGCTACAGTTTCGATTCTATCCATTTCCTTATAGCTGAAACAAGTATATCGCCCTCTGCCGGAGTCTGGGCGGCGACACGGAAATGAGACCGGCTCAATCCTTTGAAATTAGACGCATCGCGGATAAGGATGCCATGGTTACGCACCAGATATTCCTTAAGCTCCGCAGCAATCAGATCTCCGGGCAATCGACAGAGGAAGAAGTTGGCATCCGTCGGAGCGACCTCAATCCCGAGATCAGTGAGCAGCCCCGACAGCCGCATGGCTTCTGCATGGAGCGCCTCAGCGTCAATGCGGTAAAGATCCCTGCGGTCGAGAAGCCATCCGGCAGCCGCGATGGGCAATGCGCCGACCGACCATGGCATACGCATGGCTTTTACCCTGCACATCAGATCGGGATGGCCGAGCGCATAGCCTATGCGGAGACCGGGCACACCGAATTCCTTTGTGAGCGAACGCAGCAAGATATTGTTTCCCCTCTCTACAGCTTCACGCCCGCTTATCACCGGACAGAGAGTGTAGGATGAATACGCACCGTCTATGATGTTGAGACCGCGCCGCGATGAAAGGAAGTCACGCAGGGTGTCGAGTGGAATTACATGTCCCGTAGGGTTGTCGGGGCAGCAGAGCCATGCATTGTCGGAGTCAAGCAGGCCAGTCAGGGATTCCGTCGTTTCGATCGAATGGTCTGCCATGAGGCAGGCATCCTGATATTCGCGAAAAGTAGGGGTCAGGATTGCCGAACGAGTCGCCCGGCGACTGAGAGCTATCATATAAATGGCCTGTGTGGCACCAGCCGTGACCATCACGGCAGCGGGATCGACATCTTCGATCTCAGCTATCCGGGCTTCGAGCGACAAAGGCTCGGGCTCGGGATAGGAGCGGATAAGGTCATCGCGGGAGGCGAGATATGACATGAGGGCCGCATGGGAGCGGGGTGTGAGTATATTGGTGCTGAAGTTGCTTATGATCTGGCCGGGATCATACCGGTGAAGATCATCTCCGTGTCCGTCAATCATTATCGCGTGTCATTATGCTGTAGAGCCGGTCGATATCGAGATGAGCTCGAAGATGAGCGGCCAGTTTATCATATTCGTCGGTAGGATCCTTGCAGACAAGCGCCTTGGTCTTTCCATCCTGATCGCAAAGCCCGGCCATATAGTCACGCACCGCCTCATTGTCAAACAGGCCGTGGATATAGGTGCCGAACACACGCTCCGAAGCCATAGCTCCGTCGGTGGTGCCGTCGCTGAGCAGGGCCACCGGCAGGCAGTCATTATTCTCGCTCACGCCCTGATGAATCTCATAACCGTGGCAACCGTCGGTGGACGAAGGGACGAAACGGAAGATCACCTCACGGGTTGTCTTCTCCTTACCGAGGGTTGTAGACGTGTCAAGCAGGCCGAGTCCCTCAGCCTCCCGGACCTCTCCTTCCACTCCATCAGGATCATTTATCCGAGCGCCCATCATCTGATAGCCTCCGCAGATGCCGACAACAGGTTTTCCCCCAGCGGCTGCTTCCGCAATAACTGTGTCCAGGCCTCTACTGCGCATAAAACCGAGATCTGAAATTGTGGACTTGCTGCCGGGAATGACTATCATATCGGCACAGGAAAGTGTAGAGGCATCGTCAGTGTAAAAGAGACAGAAACGACCGTCGCGCTCCAACGGTCCGAAATCAGTGAAGTTGGATATACGGGGGAGAAGCGGCACCCCGACATTTATTCTCCCGTCGGAAGTCGGCATGGAGTTTTTTGAAGCAAGAGCGACAGAATCCTCCTCATCGATATGAATATCTCCGGCCATAGGCACTACACCGAGCACCGGGATGCCGCAGATCCGCTCGATTATCTCCACACCCTTTTCAAACAGACGTTTGTCGCCCCTGAACTTATTGACGACAATAGCCTTGATCCGTCGGCGATCCTCAGGGCTCTGAAGCATCACCGATCCGTAGGCCGATGCAAACACCCCTCCCCTGTCGATATCGGCCACAAGTATGACATCGGCCCCGGCATAGCGCGCCATCGACATATTGACGAAATCTGTGTCGGCAAGATTCATTTCGGCGATACTTCCGGCTCCTTCGAGCACGATAGGATTGTATCTCGCCTCAAGCCTGTCATAAGCCGCATGAACCTCCGACCTGATCTTCTCCCGTCCCTCGTTGCGATACCATTCGTAGGCGTCGCGGTTGCCAATCGGGCGACCGAGCAGCACTACCTGGCTCGTCCGCTCTCCCGAAGGCTTGAGAAGCAGCGGATTCATGTCGACCTCGCCGGCAATCCTGCAGGCCTCAGCCTGAACAGCCTGAGCACGCCCTATTTCCCTACCGTCGGGAGTGGCAGCAGAGTTGAGCGCCATATTCTGGGCCTTGAAAGGGGCGGGCGAATAGCCATCGTTGCGGAAAATACGACAGAGACCGGTAGCGATGAGGCTCTTGCCAACGTCGCTACCGGTTCCCGCTATCATTATGGGGCGGAGCTTTTTCTTCATCCTGCAAAATTAATGCTTTTCAGCTCCACCTGAAACTCAACCTTCCGTTAATTTGTCAGCGGTTATAAATGCTGCCGCTATTTGAGGATGATTGTGTCAGCGCCCCTACATTACAGTAGATGTCACCGCTCCCCGAAGCCTGGGCGGATCCTTTCGATGCCTTGAGCCCGGATGCCTTGAGAGTGCCGGCACTGGTGGCGGTGAAATTGACCGATCCGGCGGTGCCCTTGAGCTTTATGTCTGCCCCGCTATCCACGTTTGCCGACACATTCTTGGCCGTGATGCCAACTATATCAGCATCGGCCCCACTCGTTGAGTTTACGGTCAGAGTGGTTGTCTTGAGCCCTTCGATATCCACATCGGCTCCACTGTTTGCGTTGACTCTGACATTGATCGCCGTCACTGATTCAAGCGAGATATCCGCTCCGCTGGTTGCTTCAACAGTGAGATCACCCTTGACAGTCATAGGAGTTATCACGTCGATATCAGCTCCGCTGGTGGCCAGCATACCCTTCAGGGCCGGACCCGTCACGGTAGCTTTCACTTTCACGTTATTGAGCTTATGGCCCATCTCGCTGCGGTCTATACCGATCTCAAGACGGCCGTCCACTACCTTGACGACTATATACTTCAGAGCCTTCTCCGACACCTCAACAGTAACACCGGGCGTACCGCCGACGGTGTATTTTACATCAAAGCCACTATAAGCATAGAGCTGATCGAAAGAAGGGAGGTTATTGTAACTACGGGTAACAATAGGGGTGTTATCGTCGTTGACGAAAACCTTGTCGATCGATGCTGCGCACAGGGCAAACGCTGTCGCAACAAAACACACCGCTGCTATCAGAAAATTTCTCATGTCTATTCGGTTTATATAATTTACTGGATATCTGATTATTTATTTTTCACACTGCCGCCTGTCGACACTTTCTTGGACAGATTAAGCACACTGCACGCTATCTCACCTCCGGTAGTGGCTTGTGCGGTGCCTTTCTGGGCCTTCAGTCCAGTGGCCTTTACCTCGCCTGATGTAGATGCCGTGAACTGGGTTTCGACTGTCCGACCGCTGAGCTTGACAGTGCCGCTGGTCGATGCCACGCCCTGCACCTTATTTGAGCTGATATTGCTGATCTCGGCATCTGCACTGCTCGAAGCCGTAACATTAAGTATCGAGGTTTTGACGGCATCAACTTCAACATCGCCACTGCTGGTGGCTGAAATTGTTGCTTTCGTAGTTGTCATATCTTCAATATCTATGCCTCCGCTGGTCGATGATGCAAGGTTTATATACGAAGCCGATACGCTGCCCATCTTGATGTCTCCGCTGGTCGATGCGTTGACATTGAGATTTCCGGACACTGTGAGAGGATATTTGAAGTGGATATCTCCGCTGGTGGATGCACTGATGTTATGAGCACCGCTGACCGACATGGGCGAGAGGATATAGATATCGGCTGAGGTCTCTGCCTTTATCTCATTCAGTTGCGGGCCGGTAACCACTGCCTTGAGCGTGACGGATTTATATCTCTTCCCTTTATTTGTATTGTTCAGACCTATCTCGAGACGCCCGTTTTTCACTCTCACACGGACATCGTCAACAACATCCTCCGACACCTCGACAGTGACGCTCCGGGTCTTCGATACGGTGTATTCCACATCGAAACTGGTGCTGGCATGGAGGCCGGTAAAAGACGGCAGGCCGTTGTAAGTCTTTGTGACAGTAGGAGACGATTTGCTGCCGACGCTACCCTTATCCACGGCACAACACACTACGGATACTGCCGAGAGGAAGGAGATCATTACTATTAGACACTTCTTTATCATCGAATTGCAATTATTTATGGTTATTAAAAGTTATTATCTCTGGTTATGGATACTGCAAATAATGAATTGCTTTCTGTATATTAAGACGTAAGAGAGGCGCAAAACGTTACACTCACGTTAAAAAAATTTTTCATTTAATTAATGAGTGAGATGCGGGTGGGATGGCTTAGATTTCGTAACTTTGCACTTGTATGAGTTTTAAAATCCATTCCGACTACAGTCCTACCGGCGACCAGCCTCAGGCAATCGATCAGCTTGCTCGGGGAGTTGAAGCCGGCTTGCCTGCCCAGACACTGCTTGGTGTCACCGGTTCGGGCAAGACATTCACCATGGCCAACCTGATCGAGCGCGTTGAGCGCCCCACCCTGATCCTCAGCCATAACAAGACTCTTGCCGCCCAACTCTACAGCGAGATGAAAGGATTCTTTCCCGACAACTCCGTGCAATATTTTGTGTCGTATTACGATTATTATCAGCCGGAAGCCTACATCCCTTCGGTCGACAAATATATCGAGAAAGATCTGATGATCAACGACGAGATCGAAAGGCTGAGGCTCGCCACCATATCGGCTCTCCTTTCCGGGCGCAAGGATGTAGTGGTGGTCAGCTCAGTGAGTTGTCTCTACGGTATGGGCAATCCTGAAGATTTCAACTCAAGCGTAATCTCACTTCATACCGGTCAGAAAATCCGCCGCAACGAGCTGCTCCGCGAACTTGTCGGCTCGCTTTACTCCCGCAATGAAGTCGAGCTTGGACGAGGCACATTCCGCGTCAAGGGCGACACCGTCGACGTATACCTCGCTTATGAGGAGATCGCCCTGCGCATCGTATTCTGGGGCGACGAGATCGAGTCCATATCGACCTTCCGTCCGCTCGACAATCTGCCTCTGGGCAATCACGACTCATTCAACATCTATCCGGCCAACATCTTCGTGACATCGCCTCAGCGCATGGCGGCCGGACTTAACCAGATAGCTATTGACCTTGGCATCCAGGCCACCAACTTCGAGGTACAGGGCAAACTGCTCGAAGCCCAGCGGCTGCGCGAGCGCGTCACCTACGACATGGAGATGATGCGCGAGGTAGGCCACTGCCCCGGCATCGAAAACTATTCACGCTATTTCGACGGGCGCGAGAAAGGAGCACGGCCCTTCTGCCTGCTCGACTATTTCCCGCGCGATTTCCTGACCATCATCGACGAGAGCCACGTCACTATCCCACAGATACGCGCAATGTATGGCGGCGACCTCTCGCGCAAGAACAACCTGGTCGACTACGGTTTCAGGCTCGATGCGGCTCTCGACAACCGTCCTCTCAACTTCGAGGAGTTCAACCGGCTCAAGGGGCAGACTGTCTACGTCAGCGCCACGCCGGCCGACTATGAGCTTCAGGAGAGCGAGGGTGTGGTAGTGGAACAGATCATCCGGCCGACCGGCCTGCTCGATCCGCTGATCGAAGTCCGTCCGTCGCTCAATCAGATCGACAATCTGCTCGAGGAGATCGAGACACGGCGCGAACGCGGCGAGCGCACCCTTGTCACTACGCTCACCAAACGGATGGCCGAGGAGCTGAACGACTATCTCCAGCGCCTTCAGGTAAAAGCAGCCTACATACATTCGGATGTTGACACCATCGACCGCATCCGTATCCTCGACGACCTGCGCGCCGGAGTCTACGATGTGCTGATCGGCGTCAATCTTCTCCGCGAAGGTCTTGACCTTCCCGAAGTGAGCCTCGTAGCCATCCTCGATGCCGACAAGGAAGGATTCCTGCGCTCCCACCGCTCGCTCACACAGACAGTTGGTCGCGCGGCCCGAAACCTCAACGGCATGGTCATCATGTATGCCGACAAGATTACCGACTCAATGCGGCTCACAATCGACGAGACAGAGCGGCGCCGTGCAATCCAGCTCGCCTACAACGAGGCTCACGGCATCACACCTCAGGCCATCATCAAGGCCCGCCAGCGCATCATCGGACTCGACGAGGAGGAGGCAGCCGAGCGCAGCGGAATGAGCCCCTCGCGCAAAGACCGGTTCCATCACGAGTCGCCCGCAGTCAAGGCCGCCGAACGCACCATCTCCAAAGCACGCAAGGAGGCCGCAGCATATCCTACATACGAGAATGAGTTCTCCACATCGGTCAACATTGCTGCCGATCCCGTAATACCGTATATGAGCGCCGCCGATCTCGAACGCTCCATCACGCGGATGAGACAGGAGATGGTGGCAGCTGCCAAACAGATGGAATTCATGGAGGCCGCCCGTCTGCGCGACGAGATTGTCAAGATGGAAAAACTCCTCAAGGAGAAACAATCGGCCTCCTAAGCCCGTACCGTTATGGATCCATCACGCGACACTACCCTCTATCTGCCCACCTCGGTCAAGGAGATGAAACTCCTCGGCTGGGAGCGCCCCGACATAATCCTGTTTTCGGGAGATGCTTACGTTGATCATCCCTCATTCGGAGCAGCAGTGATAGGCCGGACTCTTCAGGCTGCCGGTTACAAGGTGGCCATCGTGCCGCAACCTAACTGGAAAGATGACCTGCGTGACTTCAGGAAATTCGGTGCTCCGAGACTGTTTTTCGGCATATCGCCCGGAGCGATGGATTCGATGGTCAACCACTACACCGCCGCACGTCGCCGTCGGTCCGACGATGCCTACACTCCGGGTGGACGTCACGGAGCGCGCCCCGACTATCCCACCATTGTCTATTCCGGGATCCTGAAGCAGCTATATCCAGACACACCTGTCATAATCGGTGGAATAGAAGCCTCGCTCAGACGGCTTAGTCACTACGACTACTGGCAGGACAGGCTCCGCCCGTCTATCCTGGCGGATTCACGGGCCGATCTGCTTGTCTACGGCATGGGCGAAAAGACCGTCACCGAAATCGCACGGCGACTTGAAGCAGGAGAATCGGTCGACACGCTGACCGATATCCGCCAGACAGCAGTGATCCTTCCCTCGGCCCGGATCCCCGCAGCATCGGCCACAGATATCATCCTCAACTCTTATCCCGACTGCGTTGCCGACCGCAAAAAACAGTCGGCCAATTTCAAGCACATCGAGCAGCAGAGCAACCGGCTCGACGGAGGCGCTACCATCTGGCAGCAACTCGACCCGGAGCGTGTAGTTAAGGTCAATCCCATGTATCCTCCCATGACCACAGAGGAGGTCGACGCAACTTTCGACCTGCCCTACACCCGGCTGCCCCATCCGCGCTATTTCGGAAAGACCATTCCGGCCTACGAGATGATTCGCCACTCCGTCTGTCTCCACCGGGGATGCTTCGGAGGATGCGCTTTCTGCACCATTTCGGCCCATCAGGGCAAATTCATCGCATCTCGAAGCAAAGAGAGCATCATGCGCGAAGTTGAGGCTGTGACCCGTATGCCCGACTTCAAAGGATATATCTCTGATCTCGGAGGCCCGTCGGCAAACATGTACGCCCTCGGCGGCAAAGACAAGAGCGTTTGCGCCAAGTGCCTGCGCCCGTCGTGCCTCCACCCGTCGCCATGCCCTAACCTCGACACCGACCACTCCCGGTTGCTCGACATCTACCGTTCGGTCGACGCTCTGCCCGCCGTGAAGAAGTCGTTTGTCGGCAGCGGAGTGCGCTACGATCTCTCGATGCATCCCACCGGCAGCAAAGCTGTAGATGCTGCTAACCGCCGCTACAACGAGGAGCTGATCACCAACCATGTCAGCGGCCGCCTGAAGGTTGCGCCCGAACACACCTGTCCTCATGTCCTCAAACTGATGCGCAAGCCTTCGTTTGATCTTTTCCACAAGTTCAAGAAGGTGTTTGACGATGTCAACACACGCAACGGCATGAGGCAACAGCTCATCCCCTACTTCATTTCCTCGCATCCGGGATGCACGGAAGAGGATATGGCCGAGCTCGCAGTTGCAACCAAGGGTCTCGATATGCATCTCGAACAGGTGCAGGATTTCACACCGACCCCGATGACAGTGGCCACGGAGATATATTATTCAGGCTACCACCCCTACACGCTCGAACCGGTGTTCACAGCCGTCACTCCGGAAGAAAAACTCGCTCAGCGTCAATACTTTTTCTGGTATGACAGAACCTATCGCGACCCCATCATAAAGTCGCTCTACCGGATCAAGCGTCCCGACCTGATCCCGAAACTTTTTCCTGGCAGAGCCCCGGGAGCAGAGAGGCCGGGGAGCCGGACGCCGTCCGTGATCCGTCACCACGGCACGCGGAAACACAAGTAAACATTCAACAACAATAACCCATATATGCAACATTCAATCTATCTCACAGCACTCGCCATGGCCACAGCAGCATCTCTCGGCCTCGCAGCCTGCGGCGGACAAGCCGACAGCGGCGACTCCGGGCAGAAGGCGATGATAGACCGTCCGGACTTCCATCCGACCGACGGCCAGTACACCACCGAAGCCCTCGAGGCCTTCGGTCGGGTAGGCAATCCCGTACTTTCGCCCGACGGCACAAAAATCCTTTATTCGGTTTCATACGAAAGCGTTGAGCAGAACCGTTCAAATGCCGACCTTTATGTTATGAATCCCGACGGCACAGACAATCAGCGCCTTACCCGCACTCCTGAGAGCGAGAGCGGAGCCGTATGGATCGACGGGGGCAAGAAAATAGCCTTCACTGCCGCAGTCGATGGCAAGCCGCAGCTCTGGGTGATGAACGCCGACGGCTCCGACCGCAAGGCAGTGAGCGATGTTGAAGGCGGCATCTCTGGCTTCCTGTTCTCGCCCGACGAGAGTCTGGTTGTGATGATCGGCACTGTCAAATATGCCCGCACAGCCCAGGATATCTATCCCGATCTGCCCAAGGCCACAGGCCGCGTGATCGACGATCTCATGTACAAGCACTGGGACGAGTGGGTCACTGAGATTCCCCATCCCTTCATCGGATCATTTGACGGCAACAAGGTCACCGACGTGAAAGATATCATGGCCGACGAGCCTTTCGAAGCGCCGATGAAGCCTTTTGGCGGCATCGAATCCTTTGCATGGAGCCCCGACTCAAAGGGTCTCGTATATGTCAGCCGCAAAAAGACAGGTATGGAGTATTCGCTTTCAACCAACTCCGACCTCTACCTCTACACCATCGCCGACGGCTCGACCCGCAACCTCACCGAAGGTATGATGGGCTACGACACCAATCCCGCATTCTCGCCCGACGGCAAGAGCATCGCATGGCTCTCGATGGAACACGACGGCTATGAGAGCGACAAGAACCGCATCTTCGTTATGGACATGGCCTCAGGCGAGAAGAATGATCTTACATCCGACTGGGATTACACCGCAAACGAAATCGCCTGGAGCAACGACGGATCCAAAATCTTCTTCCTCGCTCCGAAAGGCGGAGTAGTGCCCATGTTCTCTGTGGATTGCGCCACCAAGGAAGTGAAAGAGATCGCCGGAGGTCGCTGGGATTATGCAGCCCTCGCTCCCGCCGCCGACGGAACTGTATTTACCGTCCGTCACTCCATGATCTGCCCCAACGAGATCTATGCAGTTGCAGCCGACGGAGCAATCAAGCAGCTCACCAATGTGAACACCGACCTGCTCGCCGAGCTCGATATGCCTTCGGTCGACTCAGTCCTCGTCCCGACTACTGACGGCAAACTCATGACCACCTGGGTGCTCTATCCTCCCAAGTTCGATCCCGAGAAGAAATACCCGGCCATTCTCTACTGTCAGGGTGGCCCGCAGAGCGCCGTGAGCCAGTTCTTCTCCTATCGCTGGAACGTTGCCCTGATGGCAGCCAAAGGCTACATCGTGATCTGCCCCAACCGCCGCGGCCTCCCCGGCTTCGGCACCGAGTGGAACGCACAGATCTCAGGCGATTACCCCGGTCAGAATATGCGCGACTATCTTTCCGCTGTCGACTTCATGAAGGTTAAACCCTACGTTGACGATAAGCATATCGGCGCAGTAGGTGCAAGCTACGGCGGCTTCTCCGTCTACTGGCTTGCCGGCAACCACGACGGCCGCTTCGCCGCCCTCATTGCCCACGCCGGCATCTTCAACCTCGAGGCCCAGTATCTTGAGACCGAAGAGATGTGGTTTGCCAACTGGGATCTCGGCGGCCCGTTCTGGGCTAAGGACAATGCAACTGCCCAGCGCTCCTTCGCCAACTCTCCCCACCGCTTCATCGACAAGTGGACCACACCTATCCTCATCACTCACGGCGAATACGACTTCCGCATCCTCGCATCCCAGGGCATGATGGCCTTCAACGCAGCCCGTCTGCGCGGCGTACCCGCAGAGATGCTCATCTTCCCCGACGAGAACCACTGGATCCTCAAGCCCCAGAACTCCGTGATGTGGCAGCGCGTGTTCTTCCGCTGGCTCGACAAGTGGCTCAAGCCCGAAGCCCAGCAGTCAACAGAAGCCTGATCCCCACCAATCGTCCTGCCAGATGTCAAAGACCACTCTCAGGAAAACCCTTGCAACTCTCACGCCCGAGCAGAAAGACGAGCTCATCGTCGCCCTCTACTCGGCGCGTAAGGAGGCAAAGGAGTATCTCGAGTTCTTTATCAATCCCGATATTGACACTCTTATAGAGAAGACGACACTGGCCATAGTCCGTGAAGTAGGCAAGCACGGCAAACATGGATACAATAAGCCGCGTATATCCGTTATCCGGACTTTAATAAAGAATGTGGCTACCCTCGGCGTCGGGCCGGAATATGTTGTGCGTCTTTACGTCAATACAATTCATGCCGCAGCCATCGAAGCCTCCGCAGGATACTGGTATACCGACGCCCACGTCCAGAGCTTCAAGCGGCTTATGGCTGAAGCACTGAAGGAAGCCGACTATGGAGCCATCCTTGAGCCGACAGTTGCCCGGCTGCGTCAGATCTTGGATGCCATGCCTGTCAATCCTGCCAAGCGGGCGGCTTCATTCATGCGGCAACGACTCTCCAATGCCCTTGCCGAAGGGCTTGAGGCGCTGGCGTCCTCACGATCCTGACAGACTTCTTTCCAATGTCACCTGACCCCGGACTCATCACGCCTGAGTCCGGGGTCTTGCTTTAAATATTGAAAAAGATTTCGTATATTTGCGTTATTAACCAACCCGATCTTTAACAATGGACAAGACCATCGACCTGAGCGTCAGCAACCTCGCCGCAACACGCGGCCGACACTACGACCTCGCCATCCTGCCATGGGGTGCCACAGAGCCTCACAATCTTCACCTCCCCTACATGACCGACTCGATCCTGAGCCACGACATAGCAGTAGATGCGGCCGCCATAGCCCGCGACAAATACGGCTTATCAGTCATGGTTCTCCCCCCGGTCAACATGGGCTCCCAGAATCCCGGCCAACGCGACCAACCGTTTTGCATCCACGCCCGTTACGAGACTCAGCGCGCTATTCTCACCGACATAACCGAGTCGCTGATCAATCAGGGAATAAAGCGCCTCCTCATCGTCAATGGCCACGGTGGCAACAACTTCCGCAACATGATCCGCGATCTGGCAGTAGATCATCCCGATTTCATGATTGCAACCTGCGAATGGTTCAAGACCGCATCGCCGAAACCTTACTTTGACATAATCGGCGATCATGCCGACGAACTCGAGACATCGGTCATGATGCACTACCATCCCGAACTCGTCGACATCACGGAGGCAGGCCCCGGCGATGCTCCCGGCTTCAAGGCCGAAGCCCTGCGCAAAGGCATAGTGTGGACACCGCGCAACTGGACTCTCGCAGCCGGAGCCGATACCGGAGTAGGCGATCCTCGTGCGGCCACTGCCGAGAAGGGACGCCTCTTTGCCGCCGAATGTGCTGCAAGCATAGCATCCGCCATAGCCGATCTATGCAGTCCCGGCGGACTCTACTTCAACTGAGAGGCATCGGGATATGCGAGCGCGGATTGGCCGGTGATGGAGCAAGAAGCATCGGTCTGCTGAAATAAGGCCGCATGGCCGCAGCCACCACCCCCATCGTAGCCCTCAGATTGATCTCTATACAGGGATAAATCCGGCCGCTCTCGGTCGTGACCATATCAACCCCGGCCCAGCCGGTATAGTCTGAGGCAATGACGGCGGTCATTGCCTCAGACATTTTTTCTATCCAGTATGCAGGATCAATCCCGATATGATCGACGATAGCACTGTCCGGCATGACAAGATTGCCGCGATAGCTACCCCGGCTGTCGGTTGCGAAAGCCGATAGAGCATGGAATCGCGCCTTGCCACCCTCTATTCTGTAGAGAACGGCAAAGTCCGCTCTCCTGCACCGGTCGGGCTCGATCACCACACATCCCTGCGAGCGGATTATATCAGCGGCCCGGCGGCTGATCAACTCCGGTTTCATCCCGGCTGTCGGGAATACGCCGCGACCGCTGCTCGACCATGGCATTTTCATATAGCTGCCGTGGTGTGTTCTGTCATGATTTTCGGCCACAGCCCGCATGGCATCCTCTACAGTCGCAGCCACAACGGGAGGCTCCAGCCCAAGATATTCGCAGATCTCGACAGTAGTGAGCCGGGAGCTGAGCTGCCTGTGACGGTCAAGCCGGCAATCATCGGGCAGATGTTCCGGATCCGCGCCCGCGTCGATAAAACAGCGCCGGGCATGACGGCTCCATCCCCAGGGCCTGAAATCATCTGTTCCGGACTCTGCCATACTGACAGCATTAATCTTGATGCCATAAAGCAGTCTGAGCTCCTCGGCGGCCTGAGCTTCCTGATCGTTTGCCACAAGAACACAGTCACCCGGTTCGGCAAGCCACGCAGGAATCAATGCGCCGCAGCGGTGCAAGGCCGCTGCGGCTGCAGGAGGAGTATATCGTTCGAGATTTGCCGCGAGGGCAAGATCATTTTCAGGGTTGAACAGGTGGAGCGTCATCTTCGGTGTTTTCGGAGAGCCCGGACTGCTCCGGATCCTCTGATGGTTCTGGCGGTTCAGAGGTCTCCCCGGGTTTCTTGCGCGGCTCTCTCTTGCGCTTGGCAACGGGTGGCGCTGCCGCAATCATCTGTATCATCTCGTCAGGAATGACGAATATATCGCCCGGCGCCTGAGGCCGGAGGATCTCGTACCAGGCAAAATGACTGAGGAAATAAGACGAGCGCTTGGCAAGATAGAGAGGCGTTACCGTACCCTTGTTCTCAGGCCATATAAGTCCGTTGGTCAAGGTGTTGTTCTTGAAGTAAGCATCCATATTGGTGCTCTCTATATACGCAAACTTATTGTAGGTCGAGTCATTTTCCATCGGAAACATGATCATCATGAGATTTCCCTCGACAAGAACCCTGCTGAGTTCCGAATCCTCAAACCATGCGGTGATCTTTTTGCCGGTGAGCTGATTGTAGCAGTCTTCGGCAATATGTTCGGCAATAAATCCGAAGTCGGGAAGCACGGCACGGTCTATCGTTGAATCGTTGAGAAGCAGCTCTATAGTGTTGCCGAAGATCTGACGCTCGGCGCTCCACACCACCGGACTCCGATACATATATAGTGTCGAATCCAGATCAACATACGAGAGCGAATCGCATATACCCTGCATATCCGAGCGGAAGAACCTCACCCGATGAAAAGCATTGGTGATACGGGCCGAATCAACCGGATCGGTATATGCGTTGATCGTGTCGCCGTGGAGATAGAGGGTGTCACCACGGGAATATTCCTTGGCCACGGCCCTGCCGGTGACAAACGCGCTGTCGATATTCTCGTTATAATATGCATAATCGCCCGAGATCGACGACTGGCGCACTGAGTCGGTGACAATGACGTCGCCCATGGCAACACCTATGCCGTTGTCACGCGAATAATCGATCGTGTCGCCCGTAAGAGTGTTTCCACGGCGCATTTTCACCGTCGAGCGGCTATAGAGATTGGCCTTGCCCGTCTCGGTATTATAGTTGCCGGAGGTGGTGACTATGTCTCCGTCGCGTCCCACGATCAGGGTCTTGTCGACAATCTCGGCAATATGAGTTTCGGTGTTGTATTCAAGGGTATCCGTATACAGCCGCGAAGGATCGCTCTCATCGATCGGCTCAAGCACCACATCGCGATAGAAATAGCTCTGCTTTGTAGAGGGATAGTATTCACCCTCACGCGAAGTCAGTACATTCTGCTTGTCGCTCAAGCGCCCTCCGATGGTATAATATCCCACCTCCTGCGCCATATCATAGTTGAGGATCTCGGTTTCCAGTTTGACATCGCGGTTGATCAGACGTACCTTGCGGCCATTGTAGGCCACGGCGATAGCTATCTCCTCGCTGCCGTCGTAGTTGAGCTCGTCGCAATAGACAAAGAGAGTGTCGCCCTGCTCCATCTTCACCCGCGAAAAAGCATCAAACGAATTGGTGCCCTCATAGAAATAGGCGCTGTCACACGTCATGACCATTCCGCCTTTGCGGAATTCCACATTCCCGACCAGCACCTGATATTGGTCAGGAATCTGTCCTGTCATAGGATCAGGCCGCATGTTTTCGTTGAAACGCAGAGTATCGGCATGCTCAAGAAACACCTTGTCGCCGGCAGTGCGGTCGGCACCAGGCACCGTCGGCGCGATAAGCGGACGATCGGGGCGACGGGTACCGGTGGCAAAGTCGGGATGGCGCTGACGATCGGGCACCGGCCCCGACGCAAAAATGGCCGAAGCCGCCGTGAGTATCACTCCGGCGGCTGCGAAATATCTTAACAATGGACTATTGGCCATGAGAATCAGAGCTTGGCCTGATCTGCCGACAGTTCGGAGTCATCGCGTTCGCGGATCCAGCCCTTGTAACGGAAGTCGCAGTTTCGGTAGCCGTCTTCAATCCTGACATAAGTCTCGCGGATCTTGTTTTCGATCCATTCGGCCAGAATGCGCTCGCGCTCAGCATTCTCATACATATTCTTTATGAGCTGATAGTCGTTGCGCAGATCTGCCGTATGACCGTCTATGCGATTGGCCAGACGCACCATCGCCACAACCGTGTGGTTGCGCTTATCAGTCATCACAAACGGCTCCGAGAGCTCGCCGGGCTGGAGATTGCCCACCTGCTTGGCCACCTCCTGAGGCAACTGGCTCATCTGGAAGCGGCTGCCACCGGTCTCGCTGTTGACCATCAGGCCGTGGTTATTGCGGGTGTCCTTGTCAAACGAGATGCGCTGGGCAGCCTCGTCAAACGACATATTGCCCTCGAGGATAAAGCGGCGCAGCGAGTCCATGCGCTCGGTAGCCGCTGTGAGCTCTGCGGTAGAAACCTTGGGAGTCAACAGGATATGACGGCAGTTGATGCGGTCGCCGCGCTTCTCGATAAGCTGAATGATGTGATAGCCGTATTCGCTCTCCACGATTCGGCTCGACTTCTTGGGATCATTGAGATTGAATGCAACCGCAGCAAAGTTCGGATCAAGCTCCGAACGGGCCATAAAACCCAGTTCGCCGCCGCGCATAGACGATCCGTCCTCGCTGTAGAGGATGGCCAGAGTGGAAAAATCGCTCTCGCCATTGTTGACGGCATCGGCATACTGCCTGAGGCGAGCCTTTACATCCTCCACATCCTCACGCGGAATCACGGGCTCCATCGTGATGATCTGAGCCTCCACCTGAAGGGGAACGTAGGGGATTGAGTCGGCGTGGAGATTGTTGAAATATCGGCGCAGATCGCTGGGAGTGGTCTTGATATCCTTGGTGAGCTCACGCTGCACCTGCTGGACGCGGCTCTCGTCGCGTATCATCTCCAGATAATTCTGGCGGATTTCCGGCATAGACTTGCGGAAATAGCTCTCGACCTTTTCCTTTGAGCCAAGCTCCGATATAAGGTAATTGATCTGACCGTCGACGCGGCTCACTACCTGACCCTCGTTGGCCTCGATAGTGTCGAGCTCGGCCTGATGGAGGAAAAGTTTCTGGATAGCCATACGCTCGGGGATCACGCAGTAGGGGTCGCCCTTTATCTCCAGATTGTCATAGCGCATATTCTTCAGCTGCTCTTCTATCTCACTTTTCCATATCGGTGTGTCACCGATTACCCATGCCACTTCCTCGGCCACATTGTTCTGCGCGGTCATGGAAGATGCCACGGCCAGCATGGCGCCACATAATATCTGCTTGAAATTCATAATGAAAGATTACAACGTTTGTAAAGCCCACAGGCTTCTGAGGCCGCGGGAGAGAGTATTTGACGCCAAAGTTACAAAAAATCCGTCAACTCACCCGCTCCCGAAGCCAATAAATAGTGCCCGTCAGCCATTCATATCATATTTTGTGGCCATGCGGAGCGGAAAATATTTGGTGGATTGGCGCAAAATGACTACCTTTGCCGAGCCATTACAAAGCGGCTGCCTTACCAGCAGCAGTTTTCCCAACAACCGAATATATTCAACCCACTCACATTCCGATAACATGAAGAAAGATATCCATCCTTCCAACTACCGCGAAGTAGTATTCAAGGACATGTCTAACGAAGAGATTTTCATCACCCGCTCTACCGTTGCTGCAAAAGAGACAATCGAGATCGACGGTGTTACCTATCCTCTCGTAAAGCTCGAAATCACCTCTTCGTCTCACCCCTTCTTCACCGGCAAGCAGAAACTCGTCGACACCGCCGGTCGTGTGGACAAGTTCATGAGCCGTTACGGCAACCGCAAGAAGAAATAATCATCAGTTATTCCTTCCAGACATACGGCGCGCCATCCTCATCCGGGATGGCGCGCTGATGCATTTTGTATCAATTTGCTCAATAAATTCATCTCCTATCGGTTTTTTTTATAACTTTGTGAGCATCTTGCATCATCTATTGATCAACCAATCATCAATCAGAATATGGATTCTATAATCAGAAAAGCCGCAATAGCCGCTATTGCAATGGCTTCCGTGGCATCCGCATCGGCTGTCACCCCATTGTGGCTCCGCGACGTGAAGATCTCGCCCGACGGGCAGCAGATCGCTTTCGCCTACAAGGGCGACATCTTTACCGTGCCCGCTACCGGCGGCACAGCCACACGTCTCACCACCCAATCCTCCTACGAAAATCATCCCGTATGGAGTCCCGACGGAAAGCAGATAGCCTTTGCCTCCGACCGCAACGGTGGCACCGACATCTTCATCATGCCCTCGACCGGCGGCTCGGCCACACGCCTGACCTCCAACTCTGCCGCTGAGCTTCCCGAAGCCTTCACCCCCGACGGCAAGGAACTCATCTACTCGGCCACCATCCAGGATCCTGCCAGCAGCGCCGACTTCCCTCATGCCAAGCGCAGCGAGCTCTATGCCGTGTCAACAAAAGGAGGCCGTCCGCGCCAGCTGATGCCCCTGTCGGCCACAAACCTGGTCTTCACCGATCCGCAGGGTTCCTTCTTCTACGAAGAGGTTCATAGCCAGGAAAACCAGTGGCGCAAGCACCACACCTCCTCGGCAACCCGCGACATCTGGGCCTACAATGCCAAGACCGGCAAGCACACCAACCTCACCGATATCGCGGGCGAGGACCGCAGCCCGGCCATCGGTCCCGACGGACGTATGTATTTCCTCTCCGAGCGCGACGGAGGCTCGATGAATATCTATTCGATCGACCCGTCCAATCCCGCCGCTGTCAAGCAGGAAAGCAAGTTTGCCAAGCATCCCGTCCGCTTCCTTTCAATGGATAAGGCCGGCAACATGGCCTATACCTACGACGGCGAGATCTATACCCAGCGCCCCGGTGGCCAGCCCACCAAAGTGGCCATCGACGTGACTGTTGACGAAGCCGATCCCTCACGCACCCTCAATGTGATGGGTGGCCGCGGCATTGCATCGCCCGACGGCAAGCAGATAGCCTTCATCAGCCGTGGCGAGGTGTTTGTCACATCGGCCGACCATAACACTACCAAACAGATCACCCACACCCCCGAAGGAGAGACCGACCTCGCATGGGGCAAGGACAGCCGCGAGCTCTACTATGCAAGCGAACGCGATGGCCGCTTCAACATCTACCGCGCAACCATCGGTCGCCCGGAAGATCCCAACTTTGCCAACGCAACCCTGATCAAGGAGGAGCCGGTGTTCAAAGCCGACAAGCATGAACGCACCAATCCCTCCATTTCTCCCGACGGCAAGAAGATGGCATTTGTCATCGACCGTAACAATCTCGTTGTGATGGATCTCGCCAGCGGCAAGACCCGTCAGCTCACCAACGACAACATCACCACCTCCCGCACTCATGGCTTCCGCTCTACATGGGGTCCTGACTCGCGCCACATCCTCCTGACGCAGTGCGAGTATCTCCACGAGCCCTACACCGACATAGCCATTATCGACTCGGAGACCGGCGAAATGACCAAGCTCACCGCCTCGGGCTACACCGATAGCTCGCCTCGCTGGGCTCTCGACGGCAACGCAGTAGTGTTTGAGTCGGAGCGCTACGGTATGCGCAACCACGCATCATGGGGCACTCAGGGCGATGTAATGATCTCGTTCCTCAACCGCGATGCCTACGACCGCTATCGTCTCTCGCCCGAGGACTACGAGCTCCTTCAGGAAGCCGAAAAGGCCAATAAGAAGAAGGGTGGCGAAAAGAAAGACTCTGTTGTCAAGCCCATCGTCATTGAGAAAGAAGGCCTCCGCGACCGCATCGTGCGCCTCACCCCCGCCTCGACAAACATATCTGACTTTGCCGTTACTCCCGACGGAAAGAGCCTTTATTTCATCGCCTCATCGGAGAAAGGATATGATCTCTGGAAGAAGGATCTGCGCAAGGGCGACCTCAAGGTTGCAACCCATCTTGACAGCCCGGCAAGCATCGACGTTACCCGCGACGGCCAGATGTTCCTCATGGGACGCCGTATCAACAAGCTCGATCCCAAGACCGACAAACTCACTCCCGTGAGCGCTTCGGCCACCATGGCACTCGATCCTATCGCAGAGCGCAATTATATGTATGACTATATGCACCGCGAAGCCCGCGAGCGTTTCTACAAGGCCGATATGGGTGGTGTAGACTGGGAAGGCTATGTCAATCACTACCGCAAGTTCCTCCCCCACATCTCCTATAACCCCGACTTTGCCGACCTCATGTCTGAGATCCTCGGCGAGCTCAATGTCAGCCACTCCGGTGGCCGCTACACAGGTCCCGCTGCCCAGCATCCTACTGCATCGCTCGGACTTCTCTATGATCTCAACTACGCAGGGCCCGGTCTTAAGGTCGACGAAGTTGTTGTAGGCGGTCCCTTTGACCGTGCCGCTTCCGCAATGGTGCCCGGCGCCGTGATCACCGCCATCGACGGCACCGAGCTTTCAAAAGACTCCGATCCGCTCGATCTCCTTGCCGACAAGCGCCGCACCAAGACTCTGGTGGCTTTCACACTCCCCTCCGGCGCCAAGGTTGAGGAAGTGGTTCTTCCCGTCTCGACAGGCGAGATGAACGACCTGCTCTATAACCGCTGGGTGCGTAACCGCGCAGCCGACGTTGACCGTCTGTCAAACGGCCGTCTCGGCTACGTTCATATCCGCTCGATGGCCGACCCCTCATTCCGCGATCTTTACTCAAAAGTGCTCGGCGAATATGTAGGCAAAGACGGTATAGTAATCGACACCCGCTGGAACGGTGGCGGACGTATGCATGAGGATATCGAGGTGATGTTCTCAGGCGAGAAATATTTCCACCAGGAAGTGCATGGCCGCCGTTCAGGCGATATGCCCTCACGCCGCTGGAACAAGCCCAGCATCATGCTCATCAACGAAGGCAACTATTCCAACGCCCACGGCACTCCCTGGGTCTACAAGCATAAGAATCTCGGCAAACTCGTCGGAATGCCCGTGCCCGGCACCATGTCGTCGGTCAACTGGATCACTCTTCAGGATCCCAGCCTCGTCTTCGGCGTGCCCGTAACAGGCTATAAGCTCGCCGACGGATCATATCTCGAGAATCAGCAGCTCGAACCCGACATCAAGGTTGCCAACGATGCCATGATCATTGTCAGCGGCACCGACCAGCAGCTTGAGGCCGCGGTCAAGGCTCTGCTCCAGGATATTGACTCAGCTAAGAAATGAAAATAGGCGATACCGTCCGATTTCTCAACAGCGTAGGCGGCGGCCGTGTGGTGCGCCTCGACGGCCAGCTCGCCTACGTTGAGGACGAGGACGGATTTGAAGTTCCCGTATTGCAGCGTGAATGCGTCATCGTGGCCTCGGCCAACGATGACGCCCTCATGGCTGCCACCCCCGAGGCTCCCGTTAAACCGGGAAGCAAAGGTCGCCCCTCTCCGGCTCCATCTCCGGCCACGCCTACCGGCTCCGCAGCCGCTCCCAAGGCTGCTCCTGTGATACCCGTGGAGGAGGTTGAAGGTGGAGATGCAATCAATCTCACCATAGCCTTTGCAGCCTCCGACCTGAAACGGCTCTCTGAACCGTCTACGACCTACGACGCTTTTCTCGTCAACGACAGCAACTATCATATTGCTTATACCATCGCAACCAAGGCTGATGATAAAGACGAATGGACTCTACTTGTCCAGGGTGAGATCGAGCCTAACATACAGGAATTTGTGGCTGAGATAACCCGCGATATGCTTCCTGACATGGATCGCATCTCAGTGCAATACACGGCTTTCAAGCGTAGCCGGAGCTTCAGGCTCAAAGATCCCGGCAACATCGACCTACGGTTTGACCCGACAAAGTTTTTCAAGCTGCATTGCTTCCGGCCATCGGAGTTTTTCGACGAGCCAGTCATCGAGCTCCGACTCGTGACAGACGACCGTCAGGCCGGACTCCCTGTCGAGCCTGATCCCGAAGTGCTCCGCCGCAATCTGCTGGAGAAGAAACGGATCGACACCCGCCGCCCGCGCCCGATCGAGAAACGGCCCCAACACAAGGCCGGCCATGGCGAACCGATAGTAACCGACCTCCACATCACAGAGCTCGTCGACTCAACACGCGGCTTGTCCAATGCCGATATGCTCAATCTCCAGATCGACCGCTTCAGGGAAGTCATGGATGCCAACCTTCGCAACAAAGGCCAGAAGTTGGTCTTCATACACGGCAAAGGTGAGGGTGTGCTCCGTGCCGCCCTGCTCAAGGAGCTCGGACATAAATATAAAGGACACGATGTCCAGGACGCCTCGTTCCGCGAATACGGTTTCGGGGCCACGCAGGTCACCATACGATGATAGCCCTTTTCTCAGCAACCGGCAACAGCCGGCTCGTGGCCGAGGCGCTTGCTCCGCTCCTTGGCAACGAAGATATCATACCGATTCTGACCCTCGACCAGACCAAGGTCGCGGGTCAGAACCGTATTATCTGGGTTTTCCCGGTCCATGCGTGGGGAGTACCCGGAATAGTAGAGGATGTGATAAGGTCGCTCTCATTCGATCAGTCTACAGAGCAATATCTTGTCGTGACATGCGGCGACGATATCGGACGGACCGACCGCATCTGGCGCCGGCTCATAGCATCGCGCGGAGGAACCCCCGGCGGAGCTTTCAGCGTGAGGATGCCCAACACATACGTCCTGCTACCCGGAATGGATACCGACTCCGACTCTCTCGCCGCCGTCAAACTGATCGATGCTGTCGACAGGATAAGATTCATTGCCAAGGCTATCCGACACCGGATGACAATCACCGATGTCACACCAGGGACAATGGCCGGCTTCAAGAGCCGTATCATAAGGCCGTTCTTCCGGCAGTTCCTGATGTCGCCGCAGCCTTTTCGTTACGACAGCGAGCGATGCCGCGGATGCGGAGCATGTGCCCGGGCGTGTCCGCTTGGCAATATTACGATGAACTCAGACAACCGGCCGGAATGGGGCGACAGATGTGCGACGTGCCTCGCGTGCTATCATGTCTGCCAGAGCCATGCTGTGGAATACGGATCGCGCACACGGCGCAAAGGTCAGTATCATGCTCCCGACTCGCTGCCCGTCAAGTCCTGACGGCCTGCATACATCCGCTCATAATACCGGGCGTAATCGCCCGATGTGATATCATCAAGCCACTTCTCATTGGCAAGATACCAGACCACGGTCTTGGCGAGACCTGACGGGAAATCAACCGCAGGCTCCCAACCGAGGTCTTTCTTTATTTTAGACGCATCGATCGCATACCTCAGGTCGTGGCCCTTACGGTCCTTGACAAAAGTGATGAGCTGGTCTGAAGCACCTTCCGGACGTCCGAGCTCGCGGTCAGTGATGGCAATGATCTCCTTGACAATATCGATATTGTGCCACTCATTGTTGCCTCCGACACAATATGTCGAGCCCGGCTCGGCACTGTGGAGGATCATGTCGATAGCCGCTGCATGATCACCGACATAGAGCCAGTCGCGCACATTCATGCCGTTGCCATAGACCGGGATAGGCCTACTATGCTTCACATTGTTTATTACAAGCGGGATAAGTTTCTCAGGAAACTGATTGGGCCCGTAATTGTTTGAACAGTTGGATATAACCGTCGGCAGGCCGTAGGTGTCATGATAGGCGCGCACAAAATGGTCGGCCGAAGCCTTGGATGCCGAATAAGGCGAATGGGGACTGTAGGGCGTGGTCTCGTCAAAGGGACGGTCATCGCTCCCGAGCGCGCCAAACACCTCATCCGTTGAGATCTGATAAAACATTTTGCCGTCAAATCCACCCTGACTTTTCGGCCACTCGGTGAGCGCCGCGTTGAGAAGTGACAGAGTGCCCATCACATTGGTGCGGGCAAAGCAATCAGGATCCTCGATAGAGCGGTCTACATGAGACTCGGCTGCCAGATGTACCACAGCCTCTACATTCTCCTCAGCAATGATCCTCCTCATGGCCTCCGTGTCGTTGATGTCGGCATGGACAAAACGATAGTTCGGGAGATCGGCAATATCCTCGAGATTGGCAAGATTGCCGGCGTAGGTGAGGCTGTCGATATTGATTATCCGGCAATCGGGATAGCTCGTCACCAGACGACGGACAACGTGCGACCCTATGAAACCGGCGCCACCGGTGACCATTATTGCTTTAAAACTTCGTTTATTTACCTTCATAACGGAACGGTGTTGTGAATGATGAGAGATCTATCCGATGCTTATCCTTCTCGCTCAGTATTGCCTCAGCTATCGGAAATGGCCACTCTATTCCGAGCGACGCATCGAGCACCGAGATGCCCGAGTCGGCCTCGGGCGCATACTGGGCATCTACCTTGTAGAGGATAGTGGCCCAGTCTGATGTCACCGCAAACCCATGAGCCATCCCCTCCGGAAGAAAAAGCTGGCGTTTGTTTTCAGCTGAAAGTTCAACGGCCACATGCCTTCCGAATGAGGGCGAACCGGCACGCAGATCGACGGCGATATCAAGGATACTCCCCTCGACTACTCTCACGAGTTTTGCCTGAGCGTGGGGAGGGAGCTGAAAATGCAGGCCGCGCACCACTCCGCGCCTCGACCGGCTTTCGTTGTCCTGTATGAATCTTATCCCGGTAGCCACCTGACTCTCAAAGTCCCTCAGCGAGTAGGCCTCGAAAAAATACCCCCGGCTGTCGGGAAACACAACCGGCTCAATTATCTTGACTCCCGGTAAATCTGTAGCTATAACTTTCATAACTCCTTCAAAGGATTTACAGATAAGTCTGATTCGGCCAGACGCATCAGATGACGCCCGTATGAGGTAGATGGCATAGTGGCGGCAATCTCTCTCAGCCTTTCGGCGTCGATCCAGCCATTGGAATAGGCGATCCCTTCGATACACGCTATCTGAAGGCCCTGCCGCTTTTCAATCGTGGCTATATATGCCGATGCATCAGCCAGCGAGTCGACCGTCCCGGTATCGAGCCAAGCATAGCCACGTCCGAGCAACTCAATGTCGAGCAGCCCGCAGTCGAGATAATGCTGATTTAGCGATGTGATCTCCAGTTCCCCGCGGGCCGAGGGGGTGATGGTCTTGGCAATCTCCGACACTCCCTGCGGGTAGAAATACAGTCCGGTGACGGCATAATTGCTCTTGGGTTGAGCCGGCTTCTCCTCTATCGAGAGGCATCGGCCCGAGCCATCGACTTCAGCCACACCGTAGCGGCCCGGATTATCAACCCAGTATCCGAAGACGGTTGCCCTACCCGACCCGGCGTTGATGGTAGCCCGGGCAAGCCGCTCCGACAGGCCTGCGCCATGAAATATATTATCGCCGAGCACAAGGCAGCAGGCATCGTCGCCAATATGCTTCTCACCGATCACGAGAGCCTGCGCCAAACCCTCGGGCCGAGGCTGAGGCGCATAGGTTATATTGACTCCGAGGTCGGATCCGTCGCCGAGCAGACGCCCGAAAGCGGGCAGATCCTCGGGAGTGGAGATGAGCAGGATGTCGCGTATGCCGGCAAGCATGAGAGTCGACAGCGGATAATAGACCATCGGCTTGTCGTAGATGGGGAGCAGCTGCTTGCTCACTCCCTTTGTGATCGGAAACAGTCGGCTGCCTGTGCCGCCTGCAAGGATAATGCCTTTCATGTCTGGCTTTGGAAATTATTCTACGCAAAAATAATGCAATTACCCGAGACTGCCAAAAACAGACAGTTTATCGTGCAGATGCAAATCTCAGGTGAGCGAGCATTATAGCCGTGGCTGTAGCCACATTGAGGCTCTCGGATGTTGTGGCTCCCGCCGGATATGGCGGAATGAGAATACGGTCTGTCACTGTCGACGCACACTCTTCTGACACTCCCCTGCCCTCGTTGCCCATGAGGAGCACGCAGCCGTCGCCGTGGGCAGGAAACTCAGCATCATATAGCGGAGAGCCGTCAAGAAATGTGCCGATGACACGCATCCCGGCTCTGCGCCGCTCCGCAAGATCATGCGCGAGCGAGTCGACATAATGCACCCTCACGCGGGCCAGTGCACCCATAGTGGCCATCACTACCTTGGGGCCGAAGCAATCGGCGGTAGAGCGCGTTGCAACTATGTCCCTCACCCCCATCCAGTCGGCGGTACGGATTATGGTGCCGAGATTGCCCGGATCCTGAATAGTGTCAAGGGCTATGATCAGGCTGTCGTCGCCGACAGTAGGCAGTGAACGGCTTGGCAGATCAAAAACACCTATCACCGGAGGCGGCGACTGCAAGCGACTCATGCGCTCCATATCGTGTGGAGAGACACCGAGTATTGTCGCGGCACCGGACGCGGTTACTTCAGCAGCGTGATCATCGAGCCATGAGTGTGTGGCCACAAGAATCCGGCATCTGAAGTGGCCGAGAAGATCACCCACACACTTCACACCCTCGGCCTTCCAAGCACCGGCTTCACGGCGTCCGCGCGCATCGTCGAGACTCGAAATGAGCCGGCGCAATTCGCGTCCGGGCTGCTTCGGATCCATCGTTTCAGTCCTCACTTTTTCTGACTGAGCTCTTTGCCGGCGGCAAATGCATCGCCAGCGCGATTGCCGAGAGTGATATATCCGTTGTGGACTGGATCAAAAGTGATCAGCTTCATCTTCTCCACATCGGGCTTTCCGTCAGCCGCGAGATACTCCTCCTTACATACGATATTAAGAATGTCGGCAATGAGATAGAAACCCGTGGGCGACTCATAGAGCTTCTCCTTCATCCGGCACTCGAGAGTCATAGGGAAGCAATCATAGACCGGAGCATCGACGGTCTCGCCCTTTGTCGATTGCCATCCGGTCTGCTCCATCTTGTCGGGATGACTCTTAGCGCTCACCATTCCCACATAGTCAGCAGCCACGAGGGTGTCGGCTGTGGCGAAAGCTACAGTGAAGTCGCCGCAGCGGTTGAGATTCTCAGTCGTTGCATGACTGCCGAGCGATATCATGATCTGGGTAGCATCCCACTGACCGCCCCAGGCGGCATTCATGGCGTTGCAGCTACCATCAGAATTATATGTGCCGATTATCAAAACAGGCTGAGGGAGCATCCACGCCCTCGGTTTGAAGTTTTTCATCTCAATTAAATCTAAAAGTTTTTTAGGGCAACCCGACGACATCGCCGTCGCGCCCCGACACAAAATTACTAAAATCCTCAATACCGCCCACACAATTTCCGTCATTCTTCGCTCATGACCGACCGTTCTGGAAGCAGGTTGGTTCGGATTTGCCGTTTTTTTGCTAATTTTGCAGACTGTTTACCCATCATCAGGGATAGATTTACCGCAATGAAGATCTTACTTACAGGAGCAAACGGTCAGCTTGGCCGCGAACTGCACACTCTCCTCGAGCAGTATCTCCCCGGCTTGACCACTTACACTGATGTCGACACTCTCGATCTGACGGATGCGAGTGCGGTGAGCCGCGCTATTGCTCAGGGCGACTATACCCACATCATCAACTGCGCGGCATTTACCTCAGTAGATCGCGCGGAGCAGGAGCCTGCTCTCTGCCTCAGGATCAACACTGATGCCGTGGCAAATCTGGCTAAAGCCGCCTACGAGACCGGAGCCAAGATAATCCATATCTCGACCGACTATGTGTTTGACGGCACCGCCCATCTCCCCTACCGCGAGAGCGACAAAGTCAATCCCATGTCGATCTACGGCTCATCGAAGCGCCGCGGCGAGATGGTGCTACTGAGCCTATGCCCCAACGCCATCATCATCCGCACGGCATGGCTCTATTCCCCCCACGGCAAGAATTTCGTAAAGACCATGCTCACCACTGCACGCAAGCGCAAGACGCTCCGTGTAGTGTCGGATCAGATCGGATCGCCAACCTCGGCCACCGACCTGGCCGCCGCCATCGTTTCGATCCTCAGAGCCCAGCAGTGGATCCCGGGCATTTTCCATTTCACAAACGAGGGCGTGGCCTCGTGGTATGACTTTGCCAAGGCGATTTTCCGCATTGCAGGGATCAACGATGTTATCGTGAAGCCCATCTCGACCGACGACTACAACACCGAGTGTGCCGCCTCGGCCGCCCGTCCACCCTACAGCGTGCTCAACAAGCAGCTCATCAAGAACACCTACAGTCTCACAATACCCCATTGGGAGGAGAGCCTGCGCGATGTTATCTCGCGTATCGATCCCGCCACCCTCTGACCCACATCATACCCTCACCTCTCCGACATCTGACCCCGACATGACATTAAAAGAAGAAATAGGACGCCGGCGCACGTTTGCCATCATCTCTCACCCCGACGCCGGCAAGACTACCCTTACGGAGAAACTCCTTCTCTTCGGCGGCGCCATCCATGTGGCCGGCGCGGTGAAAAGCAACAAGATCAAGAAAACCGCCACATCCGACTGGATGGAGATCGAGAAGCAGCGCGGCATCTCGGTTGCCACTTCCGTGATGGGTTTTGACTATGGAGATTACAAGATCAACATCCTCGACACCCCGGGTCACCAGGACTTTGCCGAGGACACCTACCGCACCCTCACTGCCGTTGATTCGGTGATCATCGTGGTCGACGTGGCCAAAGGCGTCGAGCAGCAGACACGCCGCCTGATGGAAGTGTGCCGGATGCGCAACACTCCGGTGATCATCTTCGTCAACAAGCTCGACCGTGAAGGCCGCGATCCGTTTGACATCCTCGACGAGCTCGAACAGGAGCTCAAGATAGCCGTCCGACCTCTTTCGTGGCCCATCAATATCGGCGCTAAATTCAAGGGGGTATATAATATTTATGAAAAAGGCATAGACCTCTTTACCCCCGACAAGCAGCGGGTGAGCGAGCGCATGGAGATAGACTCTCTCGACGATCCGCGTATCGACGAGACCGTAGGCGAGACCGATGCGGCCAAGCTCCGCGAGGATCTCGACCTGATCGAAGGGGTCTATCCCGAATTTGATGTCGAGGCTTACCGCCGCGGCGAGCTCGCACCCGTCTTCTTCGGCTCGGCTCTCAACACCTTTGGCGTGAAAGAGCTCCTCGACTGCTTTGTCGAGATAGCCCCCTCGCCCTCGACCGTTGCTGCCGAGGAGCGCGCCGTGGAGCCCGACGAACCCAAGTTCTCCGGTTTCGTGTTCAAGATCCATGCCAACATGGATCCCAACCACCGCTCTTGCATAGCCTTTGTCAAGATTTGCTCTGGCAAGTTTGAGCGCAACGAACCATATCTCCACGTCCGTACCGGCAAAACGCTCAAATTTGCCGCTCCCACCGCCTTCATGGCTCAGAAAAAGAGCATTGTCGACGAAGCATTCCCCGGCGACATCGTCGGTATTCCCGATTCCGGCGGATCCTTCAAGATCGGTGATACCCTCACATCGGGCGAGAAACTGCACTACCGCGGACTCCCCTCCTTCTCTCCCGAGATGTTCAAATATATCGAGAACACCGACCCCATGAAATCCAAGCAGCTCGAAAAGGGCATACAGCAACTCATGGACGAAGGCGTGGCGCAGCTATTTGTCAATCAGTTTAACGGACGCAAGATCATAGGCACCGTAGGCCAGCTCCAGTTTGAAGTGATCCAGTATCGACTTCTCCACGAATATGGCGCACAGTGTCGCTGGGAACCCATCTCGCTCTACAAAGCATGCTGGATCGAGAGCGACGACCAGGCAGCCCTCGAAGCCTTCAAGCGACGCAAGCACCAGTTCATGGCCGTTGACCGCGACGGGCGCGACGTGTTCCTCGCCGATTCGGGCTATGTGCTTACAATGGCCCAGCAAGACTTTCCCGCCATAAAGTTTCATTTTTCAAGCGAATATTGATCAACAGTCTTTAGCTCAACACGATGCCCATGCAGACAGTATTATTTCACGAGACAATATTCGGTCCAATCCACAGCCGCCGGCTCGGCACCTCTCTCGGCGTCAACCTCACCCCCAACGATGGAAAGATCTGCTCATTCGACTGCCTTTACTGCGAAGCAGGATTCAACGCTCAGGGAAAGGGCACTACAGGATTTCCGACGAGAGCCAAAGTGAAGGCAGATCTGGAAGCCAAACTGAAATCAATGAAAGAGGCTGGCGAACGTCTCGACGTCATCACATTCTCGGGCAACGGTGAGCCCACGTTGCATCCTGAATTTGAAGGCGTTATTGACGACACCATCCGGCTGCGGGATCAATATTTCCCTGAGGTAAAGATAAGCGTTTTGTCAAACGCCACCCGGGCCATGAAACCCGACGTGGCGGCCGCTCTGCTCCGGGTTGACAACAATATCCTTAAACTCGATTCGGCCGTAACATCGACAATGCGTCTGCTCGACCGTCCCGGCGCTGCCGACTATACATCCGAAAAGGCTATTGAGACAATAGCCGCGTTTGGCGACAGGTGTATTGTCCAAACCATGCTGACCCGGGGCAGCCATGATGGAGCCGCAGTTGACAACACCACACCACAAGAAATTGATGCTCTCATCGAAGCATATAAGAGAATCCGCCCTGCCGAGATCATGATATATTCTCTCGACCGTCCTACTCCCGAGCTCTCGCTCCAGAAAGTGAGCCGTGAGGAGCTCGATCGCATCGCTGCCCGAATAAGCAGCGAGACAGGCATTAAAGTACAAGTTGCATGACACCCGGAGAACAGATAATTCCCAACCTCATCATCCCGGAGCGACTGCGTCCCGGCGACAGGATAGCTCTCGTCTCACCATCGGGCGCCGTAAAGCCCGAGCTTGTCGACCTTCTCTCTCAATTTGTCACCGATGCCGGCTTCGCACCCATCGTGATGCCTCACGCAAAGGGACGGTCGGGCAGCTATGCCGCTACCCAGCCCGAGCGTTTCAGCGATCTCGCGGCTGCGGTTACCGACCGCACAGTCAAGGCAATAATCTGCACACGCGGCGGCTACGGTGCTGTCCATCTGCTGCCGTCGCTTGCAGCCCTTCCACTCAGGGCCAATGCCAAATGGCTTGTGGGCTTCAGCGACATCTCGGCTCTCCACGCCTTGTGGAGCAGCTTCGGGATAGCCTCGATCCACGGCCCCATGGCGCGCCACCTCACAGTCAACGGCCACGACCATCCCGGCTCGCGAGCCCTCATAGACCTGCTCACGGGCCAGAAGACCGAGCTGAAGTTTCCTAACCATCCTCTTAACCGTCAGGGCAGTGCCGACGCTCCACTGCTCGGAGGAAATCTGGCCGTACTTGCCGGACTTATCAACACCCCCTACGATATGCTCCGGCCAGACTCCATTCTGGTCTTGGAAGATATCAACGAGCCCATCTACCGCATCGAGCGTCTATTATGGCAACTCCGGCTCAGCGGAGTGCTTCCCCGGCTCAAAGGGCTGATAGTTGGCAACTTCAAAGGAGCCGATCCCGATGCCAACCACAATAGCGTCGAAGAGATGATTGCAGCAATGGTAGCGCCATATTCTTATCCGGTATGCTTCGGTGCTCCTGTAGGCCATATCCTTGAAAACATGCCTCTCAGACTGACCGCCCCTGCGCGCCTGTCGGTCACCCCGGGACAGGGAGCCATTCTTTCGGAATAATAACCACGATACATAATAACGTAAATCCATGTCAATATGTCAGCCCGGCGGGCTGGCATATTTTTTGCTATCCATAAAGAGGGAGGGGCACAAAACAATCCGGCATCTGATGTGTTTATCAGATAGAAAAAGCACACAGATTGCGTGCTGATTCCTCCCTCTAACCAATAAGATTATTATTCCACAACACATACAATTATTTATGAATTTCAATAACTTTACCATCAAGTCGCAGGAAGCGATCCAGAAGGCTGTAGAGCTGACACGAGCTGCCGGCACACAGGCCATCGAACCGGTGATGCTTCTTAAATCTGTACTGACTGAGGGTGACTCGCTGGTGAAATATCTGTTTGCCAAGGTAGGCGCCAACATGGCCTCCGTAAGCTCTCAGATTGACCGTGAGATTGAGAAACTGCCGAAAGTTAGTGGCGGCGAACCTTATCTTAGTCGTACAAGCAATGACGTTCTCCAGAAGGCTCTTGACATTGCCAAGAAGATGGGCGACGAATATGTCACCCTCGAGGCTCTGCTGCTCGCCCTCTTTGAGATTAACTCACCGGCTTCCACGATTCTCAAGGATGCCGGCCTCAGCTCGCGCGAGCTCGAAAGTGCCATTGCTGAGCTCCGTAAGGGCAAGAAAGCTACTGACCAGAGCGCTGAGGATACCTACAACGCTCTTTCAAAATATGCCATCAATCTTTGCGAGCGTGCCCGTCAGGGCAAACTCGATCCTGTCATCGGCCGCGACGAGGAGATCCGCCGAGTTCTCCAGATCCTCAGCCGCCGAACCAAAAACAACCCCATGCTCATCGGTGAGCCGGGTACTGGTAAGACAGCCATTGCCGAAGGACTGGCACAGCGCATTGTCCGCGGCGATGTTCCCGAAAATCTCCGCTCAAAGCAGATCTACTCACTCGATATGGGTGCCCTCGTAGCAGGTGCCAAATATAAAGGCGAATTTGAGGAACGACTCAAAGCCATTGTCAACGAAGTGACCCAGAGCGATGGTGAGATCATTCTCTTTATCGACGAGATCCACACCCTCGTCGGCGCCGGCAAAGGCGAGGGCGCCATGGATGCTGCAAATATCCTCAAGCCCGCTCTGGCTCGCGGTGAGCTCCGTTCGATCGGTGCAACGACCCTCGACGAGTATCAGAAATACTTCGAGAAGGATAAAGCTCTTGAGCGCCGATTCCAGAAAGTGATGGTCAACGAGCCCGATGAGGCAAGTGCCATAGCAATTCTCCGCGGTCTGAAGGAGCGCTACGAGAACCACCATCAGGTGCGCATCCGCGACGAGGCGATTATTGCCGCCGTGACACTCTCCGAACGTTACATCACCGACCGTTTCCTCCCCGACAAGGCGATCGACCTCGTTGATGAGGCCGCTTCCAAGCTCAAACTCGAGATTGACTCTGTTCCGCAGGCTCTCGACGACATCAGCCGCCGCATTGCCCAGAAAGAGATCGAGCGCGAGGCCATCAAGCGCGAAGGCGACAAAGCCAAGGTTGCCGACATTGAGAAAGAGCTTGCCACCATGCGCGAGGAAGAGAGCGAATATAAAGCCAAGTGGCAGGCCGAACGCGACCTCATCGGCCGCATCCAGCAGAACAAGATCGACATCGAACAGCTCAACTTCGAGGCTGAGCGCGCTGAGCGCGAAGGCGACTATGCCCGCGTGGCTGAGATCCGCTACAGCTCCATTACCTCAAAGGAAAAGGAGATTGCCGAGATTCAGGAGCAGCTCAAGATGATGCAGGGCGAGAAAGCCCTCATCAAGGAGGAAGTTGATGCCGAAGATATCGCCGACGTAGTGAGCCGCTGGACCGGTATCCCTGTGAGCAAGATGATCCAGAGCGAGAAGGAGAAACTGCTCCATCTCGAAGCCGAGCTCCACAACCGCGTGGTAGGTCAGGAAGAGGCCATCAGCGCCATTGCCGACGCAGTGCGCCGCAGCCGTGCCGGCCTTAACGATCCTCG
>CAYWWE010000012.1:19377-34087 GCA_964461785.1 uncultured Bacteroides sp. | reverse complement strand
GGAGCGGGGTGGGAGGTTGACGCACTCCACGCGGACGAAGCGGCGGGTCATGGGGCCGACGCTGTAGCGGCTTGATGCGCGCACTCCTCCGGCAAAGATTATCTCGTCGTCGGCCAACAGGAGGCTGACCGAGGGGCGGTCGTCGGCTTCGACGCGGGCCTCGACGAGCAGGTCGCTCAGGAGCTTGGAGCCTTTCATGCCGTAGGGGTGCATGCGGTCGCCCCGGCGCCATGTGCGCGAGGTCAGGTTGCGCTCCATCACGCTCTCGTCAAAGTAGGCCACGGCAGGGTTGCGTTCGGGCGCAAACTCCTCGATGGGGTGGAGGGTGATGACGAAGGGAAAGTCGGGGATGTCGCGGCGAGTGCGTTCGCGGTGGGTCAGATGGCCGTCGAGACTTATGGAATAGGTGTAGGCGCTCCCCTCGAAGCGGGCTCCCGAGGCGGCCGACATGATGTCGGAGGCGGTGGAGCGTGATATGCCGTCGGCGCGCAGATGTTCGTAGATGATGAGCGGAGCGCTTGCTCCCCACTCCCGGGCAAGGGCGGTGAGGTCGATGCGGCCGTCGGCATCGGTGCAGTCTGCGATGGCTTTTTTTGTGGCCTGACGGTAGAAGCGGGCTGTCTCGTCGAGCTGCGCGGCGGTGGTGATGATTCCCTCCTTGGCTGCCGGCACGGCCTGGGTCAGTGCGGGGATGGCTATGTTGCGGAGGCGGTTGCGCACATAATCGTTGGCGCCGTTTGACGAATCGGTGACAAAGTCGAGGCCCCGGGCCTTGAGGTAAGAGAGTATATCTTTGCGGGCCGATGTGAGGAGCGGGCGCACTATGTCGTCGCGGCGCAGCCCCATGCCAGTCACTCCCGATATGCCGGTGCCTCGGGTGAGATTGAACAGGATGGTCTCGACATTGTCGTCGCGGTGATGGCCCACGGCAATGGCCTGCGCGCCATATTTTGCGGCGAGGGAGCGCATCCAGTCGTAGCGGGTTGTGCGGCACGCCATTTCTATGCTTCCGCCGTTTTCGTGGCGGAAGGAGGCTATGTCGAAGTCGGTTGTCTCAAACCGGGCCCTCAGACGCAGAGCCATGCGCCGTGCAAACGAGGCATCGCGGTCGCTCTCGTCGCCGCGCAGATGGAAGTTGGCGTGGGCTGCCACACATTCAAATCCCAGATCGGTGAGGACCGAGAGGAGCGCAACCGAGTCGGGGCCACCGCTCAGCCCCACTATCACGGGCCCTGCGGTCGGGTCAAGAATCTTCTTTTCGGCAATAAGCGACGCGATACGTTTTTGCAGCAGATGTTCCATTTTGTAGCCTTTTGGAGTGATAAGGCTGCAAAGTTACGAAAAAAGTGGCTTATGGCCTACGGTTTCTCACATCGAGTAGTAGTAATTGCGCTGGCTCGAAGTGTGGGTCTTGCCGCTGCGGGGCTTCATGTCGAGGCGATACCCCACGGTGAGCATGAAGTAGCGGGGCAGGGTGTAGCGCCATGTCTCGGTGCGTCCCTGGGCGTTGACGCTCGAGTAGACGTGCTTGGCCGACCCGAGAATGTCGTGGGCGGTGAGCTTCAAGGTGATAGAGGGCTTCTTGAACGATTTGCTCAGGGTAGCGTCCCACACATATTCGGTGGTGTTCATCGACGAGTTGGTGTAGCCGCGGCGGAAGTAGGGGTTGAACTGGGTGTTGAGCTCCATGCTGGCCGGGAGCTTGACGAAGGCGCGGACAAAGGGCCAGTATTCATACCAGGTCATGTTGTTGAAATTCTCTCGCTCGGAGTGCTGATGACCGATGGTGGTCGACATTCCGGCCGAGATGGTCGATCCCTGCTTGAAGGTGTAGTCGAGCGACACCTGGGGGCGGTAGCTCTGGCTGAGCACCGAGCTGCGCACAGGGTTGGCGTTGATGGCCATGTAGTCGGCCGAGTTGTTCACCCTCACCTCGCCGCGCAGGTTGAGGGTCATGTTGCGGGCGCGCCCGAAGCTCGACGACCATGTCAGGTAGACGTTGGCGTCCCAGTTGCCCGATATGTTTTCGGGACGCTGGATGGTCACGCCGGTCGAGGGGTCGTAGCGGCGAGCCCATGCCACTGAGTTGGTTGCTACCGTCCAGTAGGCCCATGCCATGAGGCGTTTGTTGGATGCTCCGCGGCTAAAGCGCATGAAGTTTAGCGATACGTTGTGGGTGAGTGAGTTGGCCAGTCCGTCGGGATTGCCGGTGATGATGTTGAGGGGATTGCTCGAATCGCGGGTGTCGATGAGGGCCGACATGGGCGGTGCGTCGGGTTGCAGCTGATAGGAGATCATCGCGATTATGTTGCGCACCTTGTTGGAGGAGCTGTAGGTGAAGCTCAGGTAGGGCTGCACGAAGTTGGTGTTGCGCTCCACGCGCTGGTCGGTTATGCCCGGCTTGAAGTAGCGGTAGTCGTAGTGGCGGTAGGTGTAGTTTATGTTGATGTTGCCATTGAATGAGGAGTTGACAGTTGAATCGCCGGGATTTGTGGGAGCGTTGGAGAAGTTGAGGTACACACCGGCACCCACACCGTTGCGCTGGTCGAAGGTGTAGGGGGAGTTGGCCGGGTCGAGGATCAAGCCCGGGACGAGGATTGCCGACGGGGGAGTGAGGATGTCGGGGAGGGAATCGGACGAGTAGAGAGGATTGTTGCTGTCGTCGTGGTCGTGGCGGTAGGACGCGGAGAGGCGGTAGCTGAAGTTGTTGGTGCGCACCTCGCCGAAGCGGCGGATGTCGCGGTTATAGCGAAGGGCTCCGCCTATCGAGCGGCTGTTGGCTTCGTTGGGGGTGAAGCGGTCGTTGCGCACGGGTTGTCCGCCCGCGGTGCTTGCCGGGCCGAAGGCCTGGTCGTCGAGCGTGCGGGTGTCTTTGGTGGAGTGGCGTATGCTGCCTGTCGACGATGCCATGAGCATACCCTTCCATGTCTTGGGGCGGATGGTGGCAGAGAGGGAGTAGGCGCCGTTGATGTCGTCGCCGTCGATGGCCGTGAGCTGGTGAAGCCGGGTGAGCAGACTGCGGCTGAAGTTGCTCACGACGCCTGAGCGGAAGATGGAGTCAAGGGCCTGCCCGCGGTATGCCTCCGAGGGGTTGGTGGTGAAGGAGGCCGAGCGGGTGTCGGCGTTGCGCTCGGAGTGCGACCAGCTGAAGGTGGGATTGAAGTTGATGTTGACGTTGGGAAACCGGTGGTTGAAGTTGTGGCGGGTGCTTATCTTGTGCTCCCTGTCGCGGCTGGTTGAATAGCTGCGGCCAAATATGTCGCCCGTTTCATAGAAGTTGGTGCTGGCGGTGATGTTGCGGTTTGAGGTCTTCACCCCTTCGTAGGTGAGCGAGCCGCTCGCTTCGGTCTTTTCCGGAACGGTGTAGTTATAGTCAAGGCCCGAGGTTATGCGGTCGGTCATGCCGTTTTCCTCCGAGGTCGCTCCGCGCCACTGGCCGGATGTGCCGCCCTGCGAGCTGTCGCCGATATTGTTGGCGTTGACAAAGGCGGCGAGGCGGAATTTGCTTGTATAGCCGAGGCCAAAGGCACGCCCCATGTAGCGGTCGTGGGTGCCGTATCCACCCTCCACATTGGCCATGTAGCCGGCGTCATATTCTTTTTTCAGCACCACGTCCATCACCAGGTTTTCGTTTTCCTCCTGCTTGTCGAGGCGTGCATCGGAGTGGGTGAGGTATGCGTCCTTGTCGGCCTTGTCGTAGACCTTGAGGTTCTTGACTGTGTAGGCCGGGAGATTCTGCAAGGCCACTTTAGGATCGCCCTGGAAGAAGTCTTTGCCGTTGACAAGAAGCTCGTTGATCTTGCGTCCGTTGATTTCGATAACGCCGTCGGTGGAGAGGGTGGCGCCGGGGAGCTGACGGACAAGGGCGTCGAGCATCGAGCCCTCCTGGAGCTTGAATGCTGCGGCATCGAACACTATCGTGTCGCCTTTCATCACCATTTTGACTCGGGTGGCCTGCACCGTGACCTCTCCGAGCTGATGGAAGCGCTCTTTTTCCATCACGAGGCTCGAGAGATACTTGAGATCTTCGCTCACCGATGCGATGGTGAAGCGCCTGACGAGCGGCTCGTAGCCCTCCTTTTCGAGCACCAGACAGTAGTTGCCCAGGCCGCCATCGACCATCATGCGGAGCGACCCGGAGCGGTTGACGTGGGTGTCGCCTATGCCTGTGAGCAGTTTGAAGGGCACCGGGACGGTGTCGTTGAGCGTCAGGCTCACGTCTACGCTGTCGAGCGAGTTGTAGGAGCCGTCGTAGATATATCCGCGGACAAGAAATTTCTTGAGGTCGGCACTCTGGGCCGGCATGGCGGCCGACAGCATGACACAGATGAGTGCGGCTATCCGGAGGAGATGCTTGAACATGATGGTTGAGAGGATAATGTGATTGGATTGATTATAAAAAAGATTGCGGAGCCGGGATTGAAAAAACCGATCCGACTCCGCAAAGATAGGTAAAATTAGTTATATCCGCAAATGTATGTCTAAAAAAAACAAAATCAGCAGATTAGGCCATCGGCGAGGCTTTGAGCATGAGCCCGACGCGCTCCTGAAGGCCGAAGATGAGATTCATCAGGTGGACGGCGTTGGCTGCCGAGCCCTTGAGCGAGTCGTCGAGCACCACGGTGACGGTGGTCATGCCGCTCACCTCGTCGAGGTGGATAAGGGTCTTGTTGGTGCCCACAACATCGGCCAGAATGGGGATTTCGTCGATCACGAAGGTGAAGTTGTGATCGTCGAAGAAGTCGTTGTAGATTGCCGTGATCTCTGCCAGCGGAGCGGGAGAGGGGAAGAACGCCGTGGCGGCAATGCCTCTCTGCCATCCGCCCGATGTGATGAGGATCCGTGTCTCGGGCACTGAGCAAGAGCCTTCGGGCAGGAGGGTGCGGAGAGCTAAGGCACAGTGGTCGAGCGACTCGTGGTCGACCAGCGCTATGGTCTCGCCGGAGGCGCCCTCGGAGGCCGATACAGTGGCGGCTATGGTGAGGGGCGAGGTGAGCATTCCTGCCTTGGCCAGCGGGAGCAGACCGATGGTGATGGCCGTGGCAATGGGTGAGGGCACGATGGCACGGGTGGCTCCGCGCACCAGCGGCTTGCGCATCAGCTCGGGGAGTCCGAACACCCATTCGCCCGGACGCGCGGCGGCGTCGGGCGACGGGTGTGAGACGAATGAGTCGGCGATAAACCGGTCGGAGAAATCAATCAGGCGCATGCTCTCGGGCACGGCAAAGCGCTTGATGAAGCGTTCGCTCTCCTCGGGAGTGGTGTAGCAGAGAAATATCACGTCGGCCCCGGATATGTCGGGCGATGATGCGAAGCGCATATAGGTGTCGCCGCGAAGCCCGCGGTGGATATCGGCAACCGGGGTTCCCTCCAGCTCGGGCTCGTACACCCACATAAGTTCTACGTCGGGGTGGCTGGTGAGTATGCGGATCACCTCGCCGGCAGTGTCGGCGCCTCCGCCTGCTATTCCTACTTTGATCATTCCGTGTGGTTTATCTTTGAGGTTTAATGGGTATCGGGGGTATGATTACTCCTCCTCGTAGCGGCGTGAGCCGTCGCTTACGATGACGGGGTAGATGTTGGGCTCATGGCCATACTTCTCGTTGAAGCGGCTGAGCACGGTGGCCACGAAGGTGTCATATTTGTCGTCGGCAACGAGGTTGACGGTGCATCCGCCGAAGCCGCCGCCCATGATGCGCGAGCCGGTCACGCCACATTCGCGGGCGAGCTGGTTGAGGAAGTCGAGCTCCTCGCATGACACCTCATAGTCTTTCGACAGACCCTCGTGAGTGCGGTACATGCGGTCGCCCACCTTGTCGTAGTCGTGGCGGAGCAGAGCCTCGCAGACGTCGAGCACGCGCTGCTTCTCCTCGATGACATATTTGGCGCGACGGTAGTCCTCTTCAGAGATCTTGTCCTTGGCCTCATTGAGCATGTTCATGTCGGCATCGCGGAGAGTCTCCACGCCGAGGGTGCGGGCCACGCGCTCGCAGCTCTCGCGGCGCTTGTTGTAGGGCGAGTCGACGAGCTCGTGCTTCACACGTGAATCAACGAGCACGAGACGATAGCCGTCGAGCTGGAAGGGGAAGTATTCAAATTCGCCCGAGCGGCAGTCGAGACGCATCAGGTGATCTTTCTTGCCATGGACGGAAGCAAACTGGTCCATGATGCCGCAGTTTACGCCGCAGTAGTTGTGCTCGGTGCTCTGGCCGATCTTGGCGAGCTCCATCTTGGTGAACTTGTGGTCGTTGAACAGGTCGTTGATGGCAAAAGCGAAGCAGCTCTCGAGGGCGGCCGACGAGCTGAGGCCTGCGCCTAAGGGCACATTGCCGGCAAATACGGCGTCGAAGCCTTCAACCTTGCCTCCGCGCTTGATCACCTCGCGGCACACGCCGAAGATGTAGCGGGCCCACTGCTGTTCGGGAGCATCCTCCTCGTTGAGGCCGAATGTAACCTCCTCGTCAATGTCGATCGAGAACACGCGGCACTTCTCTGTACCGTTGGGGCGGATGTCGGCCATGATGAATTTGTCGATGGCGCCGGGGAACACGAAACCTCCGTTGTAGTCGGTGTGTTCGCCAATGAGGTTAAAGCGGCCGGGGCTTACGAACAGAATGCCTTCTCCGCCGAACTTCTCGGCAAAGGCCTTCTGGATTTTTTCTTTCATTTCCATGATATGTAGATAATTAAGTTGTCGATGGATCTGCCGGCCCTGAGCATGGACCGACAATAATGGGCAAATATAATGAAAATTTCCTGAAGTTGCGAAGAAATTGTGATGGGATAGGCTCTTTAAGGACATTAAGGACTTTAAAGACCTTAATTATTTTCAGGAGCCTGAAAGATCGAGAAGTTGACTGAGCCGTAGGCGCGGTGGGAGTGGAAGCCCGGAAGGGATGAGAAGTCGTGTTTGGCCGAGTGCTCCATGATGAACCAGCCGCCTGGAGCTATGAGGCCCGATGAGAGGATCTTGCCGGGTATATCGGCAAAGCCCTCCATGTCGTAGGGCGGGTCGGCGAAGATGAAGTCAAACTGAGTCCGTGCTGTTGCGATGTAGCGCAGGGCATCCATCTTTACCAGATGGAGATTGCTGTCGCCGAGCTTGCGTGCGGTGTCGGCTATGAAACGTCCCTGTACGGGGGCTCGTTCGACAGATGTGACGGAGGCAGCTCCGCGCGACAGGAGCTCAAAGGATATAGCGCCTGTGCCGGCAAACAGATCGAGCGCCCGGATCCCTTCGATGTCCATCAGGTTTTCGATAACGTTGAAGATGTTTTCGCGGGCGAAGTCGGTGGTTGGGCGTGCGGTGATTGACGACGGCACGTCGAAACGGCGACGGCCATATTTTCCACGGATTATTCTCATTGCAATGACTTTAGGATTAAGGGAAGAGGAGCGGAGGCCACGGCGGTGCCCGAGCGCCATAACTGACTCGGCAGTGGGATGGGCTCGGGAGCCGGGAGAGCCGGCGCGGCGTCGCTGATGATGCGGCAGACCTCGTCGCGCATGGCGGGGATGCCCGCAATGCCTATTGAGGCCGAGGCGGGCAGCGGGAGGGTGGAGAGGACGGCGAGGATATAGTAGGCCACATCGGACAAGGCCTCGAATGTGAAGGTGTTGGCCAGCAGGAGCTCGGTGCCGCGCGTGACCACGATGTCGAGCCGGTTGTCGCGCAGCGCTGCTTTCAGCCCTCCTTCAGGATTGTCGGCCGATGTGAACCATCTGGAGAGAGGCGCGAGCGGGTGGGTGAGCTCCACATTGTAGAAGGTGCGCCTCAAAAAGCCGATCAGAGGTGAGGGTGCTTCGAAATATAGAGTGGCCGAGCCGGAAAGAGGAGCGGATAGAAGAGTGGAGTCAGGGTCGCTGTCGAGCCCCGTCGAGAGGGCTATCGCCTTGGGGGCCAGATCCCGGACGGAAGCATTGAGGCAGTCGGGGAGGATGACGAAGCGGTCGCTGTCGATGATGGCGAAGACCGCTTTGTAGGGGTTGAGCAGGAGTGGATTCTCATAGATGACATCCTCCACGGCCTTGAGCGGCGTGGGCGCTCCGGGGTCGAGGGGCAGATGATGATAGAGGATGTCGTCGTTGTCGACCGGAGGGAAGAAAGTCGCTTCGATGGCTCTCCGGCCAATAAGGATTCCCATTGTCCAGAGATGGGATTGAGGTATGAGGTCTTTGTCAAGCATATAGCCGGAGGCGGGTCAAGGGTTGGTTTTCAAAAAGGAGATGTTTCGCCTGAGGGAATCGGGTCGGGCTCGCATGAGTGATGTGCCTTTGAATCGTCGGCCAAAAGCACGGGTGCCGAGACTGTTGATTTCGTCGGCCGAGAGGCCGGTGATCTCGGGACGTGGTGCGAAGTCGGCAATCGGTTGTCCCGGGGGGAGGGGGATTCGGTTGAGGGGACAGGCCAGTGCACAGATGTCGCAGCCGAAGACCCGTCCGTGAAGATCGGTGGCGGGAGGGAAGGGGCCGCGGTGCTCGATGGTGAGATAGGCCAGGCAACGCCGGGCATCGATAGTGGAGTCGTGGCGGATGGCTCCGGTCGGACATGCCCTGACGCAGGGGGCACTGCATCCGCTGCAGGGATGGCTCCCGGCAGGGAGAGGAGTGTCGGGTTCGAAGTATGCCGGGGTGACAATGGATCCGAGGAAATTCATCGAGCCGAGCCCCGGGACGATGAGGAGATTGTTGCGTCCGATATATCCGAGGCCGGCACGCACGGCCCAGTAGCGTTCGCGCAGCGGAGCGGAGTCGATGCATATCCGGCTGCCGGGCCCGCAGAGATCGGCCACCGGCTGGAGACGCTCGCGCAGGGCCTCGTGGTAGTCGCGTCCGAGAGCATAGGCCGAAACGGTGAGGGAGGGCTTGGGAGCTTCGGGCGGCTGCCTGTAGGGAAACGCGGCCACTATGACCGAACGGGCTCCGGGAACGAGCATCCGCGGGTCGCGGCGCAGGTCGGGATAGCGGCTCAGCCACTCCATGCCGGCATTGCATCCGCTCGCGATCCAGGCATGAAACGCACTGTCGGCCGCAGGATCGACGGCTTCGGCAGCAGCAACGCGCCATGCAGCCGCTCCCGCCTCGGCCATCAGGCGGTCGAGATCACATCGGGATGGGCAGGAATTCATATCCTTCATCGCGTAGGTAGCGGATGGCCTGTGGCAGGACCTCGCGCAGATTGCGCTCGGCCTTGAGGGAATCGTGAAACACTATGATCGATCCGTTGCGGACATAGTGGCGGATGTTGGCCATGACATCGTCGGGGTTGAGGCGGCGTGAGTAGTCGCGTGTGACGAGATCATACATCACGAGGTTGAAGTGTCGCCGGATGATCTTGGCCTGTCCCCATCGGAGAAGGCCGTGGGGCGGACGGAAGAGCGGGGAGTCGATAAGCTCGTGGGCTTCGCTGACATCGCGCAGATAGCTTCGGGTGGAGCTGATGCGGCCCTGGAGATGGTGCATGGTGTGGTTGCCGTAGGAATGGCCCTCGGCTTTGATGCGCTCGAGCAGGACGGGGTTGCGGCGGACGTTGTCGCCGACAAGGAAGAAAGTGGCCTTGATCCCCTCGGAGGCGAGGAGATCAAGGACCCACGGTGTCACTTCGGGTATCGGCCCGTCGTCGAATGTCAGATACACTACCTTACGCCCGTGGCGCTTGATGCGCCATATCGCTTCGGGAAACAGAAGTCGATAGAATAGCGGGGGCTGCTCTATCAGCATGGTGTCACTGAGCTGCTGCCACAGCCGCCGCTCTCCGCTGGGCGAAGGCTGCGAGCCGGTTGAGGTCAACACCCATAGCGTCGAGCTTCTTCTCCAGCTTCTCGGTGTCGCCGCCGAAGTCGACATACGTCTGGAGGAGGCTCCAGAACAGGGTGGTGTCGATATAGCGGTCCTCGCGCTGCAGGGTGCCGTACTGTACGGGGCTGAGGCTCTGGTAGTAGATTATGTTTCGGGCATAGGTGTCGATGAGATCCTCAAGGAGGGTCATGCCGGTGTCGAAGACATCCTGACGGTTGTCGACGAGACCTATGCGGAGATAGATGTCGGGAAGTTGCGCACCGACCACCGGACCCCAGGGCTGAGCGGTCACGGGGAGTTTCTCGCGCATCAGCTCAAGGACCTCGACGGCGCGGTCGAAATCGCGTTTGCGGCTCTCGGGATCGGCAACCGAGTCGGTTGACACGGCGCGGTTGTATAGCTCGGTGGCGAGGTCGAGCATGGCCAGACGGTGGGTCGAAACCATGCGGCGGACAGTCTCGTCAAGGTAGATTCCCTCGGGATCGATGTCCAGACCGCCCCAGCGGAAACGCTGGGTGATGTTGTTGTACATACGGTCGATGTCTACTCCGGTGTCGCCGGTTGCATTTTCAAAGGGAGTGACCATATAAGCCACACCGGTTGAGCGCAGGTAGGGTGAGAGGCCGAGATAGTAGCTCGACGGCACGGTCGATGCGAAGTAGATTGGACGGTTCCATCCGTTGGCCACTGAGGTGGCGAGCATATCGAGCGAGATCACCTGACTCAGGGTGGCGCCGGAAGCCTGACGCGAATTGGGATCGGGATCGGGGAAGAGAAGATCGCTCACGAGAGCCGGCACGGCCTCTTTGGCCTCCTCGGGGCGGATGATGCCGGCCTTGACCATCGCTGTGGTGTCGACGGGGATGTAGACGCGCGGATATTTCATCTCGACCACGCCGTGGGGATTGGCTACAGACCGGGGCGAATAGAGCTCGGCGAGGGCTGAGAGAGCCGGTACGAAAGCGGTGTCGGGATCGATGAAGTAGCTGTATTGCATACGGTCGTAGGCATAGTCGGAGGGCTGGGCCTGAATGTCGATTGCCGGAGCCTCGTAGGAGGGACGGATGATCTGGTTGACATACCAGTCGGTGGTGAGGTAGGAGAGGTTGACAACCTTTACATCCGTGCGCTCGCCCTCGACCTCCTGTGCATACCATAGTGGGAAGGTGTCATTGTCGCCGTTGGTGAATATGATGGCGTTGGGATCGAGCGAGTTGAGATAGTTCATGCCGAAGTCGCGGGCTGCGGTGCGGCCCGAGCGGTCGTGGTCGTCCCATGTCTGGCTCACCATCTGGAGCGGCACGAACAGGCCGATGACGCAGGCGCCGATGGCAGCCCAGAGTGGAGCACCGGGATTTTCGGCTTTAGCCTTGCGGTCGGTCAGCATGGAGGTGAACATGCGCCAGAGAGCGGCCACTCCGATGCCCACCCAGATGGCATAGGCATAGAAGGATCCGGCGAAAGCATAGTCGCGCTCGCGCACCTGCCCGGGGGTCTGGTTGAGGTAGATCACGATGGCGATACCGGTCATGAAGAAGAGGAAGAAGATGACCCAGAACTGTTCGATGCCGCGCTTGGAGGTGAAGGCCTGCCATCCGAGACCGATCAGGCCGAGGATGAGGGGGAGCATGAAGAATACGTTGTGACCCTTGTTTGCCGAACCTTCGGCGGGAGGGAGCAGGCTCTGGTCGCCCAGACGCGGATTGTCGATAAACGGAATGCCTGAGATCCAGTTGCCGTGGTTCACCTCGCCGTTGCCCTGGATATCGTTCTGGCGGCCGGCAAAGTTCCACATGAAGTAGCGCCAATACATGTGGTTGAGCTGGTAGTTGATGAAAAAGCTCAGGTTTTCGGCAAAGGTGGGCTTGTTCATGAGCTGCTTCTGGATAGGCTCGCCGTTGCGGTCCACATAAACCGTTGCTTCTACGGGTGTGCCTTTGTATCCGGCCCAGTCGCGGTAGGCTGCGGGATGATTGTCGGAGTTGCTGTAGATGCGGGGGAAGAGCATATTGAGCTCAGGGGTCATCTTGTAGTTCTTCTTATGCCCGGTCATGGTGTAGGAATCGGGCTCGGAAGGATCTTTCTTGACGGTCTTGGCATAGAGCGCTGCACCCTCCGACACGATGGGGGTGGTGGTGCGTCCGTCGGCTCCTACCTCATAGAGCGGACGGCTCTCGATGGTCTGTCCGTAGATGAGCGGGCGCTCGCCATACTGCTCGCGGTTGAGGTAGGAGGCGAGGGCAAACACATTGTCGGGCGCATTCTGGTTCATCGGGGTTGAGGCCGATGAGCGGATGAGCAGGAGGGCGTAGGAGGAGTAGCCTATGAAGATGACGAAGATGCTCAGGGCCGACAGGGCCAGGATGCGCACTGGAAGCTCCTTGGTGAGCAGCAGATAGGCAAGGAGACCACCGAGGAGCAGGGCGGTGATCAGGGTGTAGCCGCCTATCATGAAGATGCCCGACATCAGGCACATCAGGGTAAACGAGATGGCAATCATCACCTTGGAGCGATTGCGGTAGATCTCGGCCACCGACCAGATGAAGACGGCAATGAGCAGGATGGCGTAGATCAGGGTGCCTGTGTTGAAGCTCATGCCGAAGGTGTTGGTGAACAGAAGCTCGAACTTCTGCGCCATGGCAATGAATCCGGGCACGAGGCCGTAGAGGATAAGAGCCACGATGACAAACGATATGAGCAGGGCAATGAGCGATCCCTTTGCATTGGGGTTCTGCCACTTACGGTAGTAAATCACCAGCACGATGGCCGGGATGCAGAGGAGATTTAGCAGGTGGACGGCGATGGAAATGCCTATCACATAGGCTATCAGGACGAGATATTTGTCGCTGTGGGGATGGTCGGCACGGTTTTCCCATTTGAGGATGAGCCAGAACACGAGGGCGGTGCAGAACGATGAGAATGCATATACCTCACCCTCGACAGCCGAGAACCAGAAGGTGTCGCTCCAGGTGTAGACAAGCGCACCGCAGATGCCTGAGCCGAAGATGGCCAGCATCTGAGGGAGGGTGACCGTCGTCGCGCTGTCACTGACGATCAGCCGCTTGACGAGGTGTGTTACCGTCCAGAACAGGAGCAGGATGGTGCCGGCTGAGAGAAGGGCGGACATGGAATTGACCATAGCCGCTACTTTGGTCACGTCACCTCCGGCAAAGTTGGCGAAGAATCGTGCGGCAAGCATAAATACCGGGTTGCCCGGCGGATGGCCTACTTCCAGCTTGAAGCCCTGGAGGATGAATTCGGGGCAGTCCCAGAAGCTCGCCGTCGGCTCGATGGTGAGCAGGTAGGTGACGGCTGCGATAAGAAAGCACAGCCAGCCAAGAATGTTGTTGATAAGATTATAGCGTTTCATTGCAATGAAGTGTAGACATGGCTCTGCACAGGGGCCTCACAGCCCCCGTCGGAGTGCGCCCGCAAAGATACGCAAAAAAATCGTAACGCGAGCCATGCCCGGGTGAGGGTATCGTGGCGTGCGTTACGATTTTACAGTCTTTAAGATTTGGGCGGGAGGGCGGCGGATCAGTCGAGCTCGGGTATCTCGAGGAGCATCCAGCGGTCTTCGGCCACGCCGTCGAGCACATTGCCGATGCACATGTTCCAGCCGATAAAACCTACGAAATTGCCTTCGGAGTCGACATAACTTGCGGCGGGAGCGAGGGGAGCGCCGGTCTCGGCGTCGTAGTTCTCGTGCATGCTTCCGCAGTTGTTGATGTCGTCGAGGAGCATATTGCCAACGGTCTCGGCCATCCATTCAAGCTCAGAGTCAAATCCGTAGTTCTTCAGGCCGATGCTGTAGATGTAGTTGGCTATGGGCCATACCGGACCCTGCCAGTTGGAGAAGGGGATGATGATGTTTTTGTTGTTGTAGTCAACATCCTGCTTCGAGAGAGAGCGGAAGCCGTAGTCCGACTTCAAATGGTCGGGCGACAGGAGGTATTTCGTGATGGTGGCCTTGGCCTCGTCGTCGGAGAGGAGACCGGGCTGCATCAGGGGCACGAAGCTCGAATAGCTCACGCGGCGGTAGAAGTCGCCGGTCTCGCGGTCGACGGTGTAGTAGATCTGATCGTCGTCGCTCCAGAGATGCTCCTTGATCGATTTGCGCAGGGCCTCAGCCTTGGCTTTAAGCATATTGTAGTCGTCGGTCTTACCGAGCTCCTTGGCAATGTGAGCCTGAGCCATGATCTCGCGGAGCTGAAGCACGCTTGCATCGGGGGCGAGATATGACCGCGGATCTTCCTTGAAGTAGTTCATGGCCGGATTGTTGTCGGCACCGCTCTGCATTGCCATCTCCCAGAAATAACAGTTGTAGACAGAGTCGAGCTGCGTCTGGTCGCGATATTCGAGGCTCTTCATCAGAGTGTCGTAGTGAGGCTCCACCCACGAGAAATCGCCGAGGGCTTTAGATGCGAGATATACGCCCTGCGAGAGATAAGGTTTCATGGCAAACTTGCCGTAGACGGCGCGGGGTCCGGTGGTGGTGGCGCATCCGGCGATAAATCCGGTCGAGTCGGCTCCGGCCAGGAGGTTGAGCGCCCAGTATTTGAGATATTCCGGTTCGCCTACGCTGGCAAGATGATTGGCGATGTAGAATCCATCCCAGTCCCACATCTGCTTGTAGAATCCTGCCGGGATGCAATAGGGATATTTCAGGTATCCTTCGGCGGGTTGGATCACTTTTGGTTGCAGGCGAGTGAATTCTTTGTTGACCTTCTGCTGGAGCTCCTTGAGCTGCGCCTTGTTGTCGTTGTCGGTCATCTCTTTTGACTGGCTGTTGTTGCAACCGGTAGCTGCTGCGAGCGCAAGGATTGCAATGGTTAATAGAAGTGGAAACCGTTTCATGGCAAATGCTTAAATAGGGTAGTCGTCGCGCAAAAGCGCAACACACGGTTGCAAA
>CAYWWE010000012.1:15068-19277 GCA_964461785.1 uncultured Bacteroides sp. | reverse complement strand
GGCAAATGCTTAAATAGGGTAGTCGTCGCGCAAAAGCGCAACACACGGTTGCAAATTTACTCAATCCGCGTGAAAAACCCTGCCTCACCTCCGGAAAAACTGTATTAAACCGTATTTTGGGCTGGATAGGTTAACAAGTAGATCGACCGAAAAAGCGGTCCGTGTTCCAGTTTTCAACGTTGTTGGCAATATATTCAGCGATCCGGTTTCCTTCGTGGACCGTGCGGATGAGATGGTCGTGATATCGTGTTTGCCATTCAAGTGGAATCCCCGATGAGCGGGCATATTTCGTGGCCGCCCCTTTAAATGAATTAATGTAACGGCTCAATGTAGGGACATGCCTTTGGCATGTTGGATTGGGTCGTTGCATAGGATTAGGATTGCGTTGGTTGCTATCTTCACATTCTGTCGTCTCCTTAAGTAAACGCACTATCGCATGAATATGATTTGGCATTACAATGTGGATAGGGATGGCAATATTGCAACAGATATTATGTGCGTTTGTGAGTTGATTATCAATAAAAATCCCTATATCACTGAGATGCATGGCACCATCATGTATTTCGCCAAAATAGTGTTTCTTGTTTTTCGTGCAGATGGTAATGAAGAAATCACCTCCGTCGTAATCCAGAAACATGGCTCTCGGCGACTTGCGGTATTGGTCAATAGAATGTGGTCTCATGCGTGTAGGATAGTGGGATGGCGAAGAAAACATGCCAAAGGCATGTCCCTACAAAGATATATAATAAAAATCGTTTTTTTATGTATCTTTGCAGGCGATAATCGTTTTTTACCCTTTTTGATCTGGCGATGATAATCCAGTTGCTGTTTGTACTGGCGGCCATAGTGGTCGGAGCCCGCCTCGGAGGTATTGGCCTCGGGGTCATGGGTGGAGTCGGCATGGCCGTTCTCGTGTTTATTTTCGGACTTGAACCCACCTCGCCGCCCATCGACGTGATGCTGATGATAGCGGCGGTGATTTCGGCTGCAGCGGCGATGCAGGCAGCAGGAGGCCTTGACTATCTTGTCAGCCTCGCCGAGAAGCTGTTGCGCAAAAATCCGTCGCACGTCACTATCCTCAGCCCGCTGGTCACATATCTCTTTACGTTTGTTGCCGGCACCGGTCATGTGGCCTACTCGGTGCTTCCGGTGATAGCCGAAGTAGCGCGAGAGACGCGTGTCCGTCCGGAGCGACCGCTCGGAATCGCTGTCATAGCCTCGCAGCAGGCCATCACGGCCAGTCCTATCTCGGCGGCAACGGTGGCGCTGCTCGGTCTGCTTGCCGGCTCGGGGCTGACTCTGTTTGACATACTTAAGATAGCCGTCCCCGCCACGTTGTGCGGTGTGCTGACGGGAGCGTTTTTCTCGCGCCGTGTGGGCAAGGAGCTGCTCGACGATCCCGAATATCAGCGCCGCGTGAAAGAGGGTATGATCAAGGAAAATGAACACTCTTACAATCAGGGCAATACCACACTTGGAGCGAAGCTGTCGGTAGTGCTGTTTATCCTCACCACGGTTCTGATCGTGCTTTTCGGCTCCATTCCGGGGATGCGTCCGCAGTTTGGCGGCACGCCGGTGGATATGCCGGCCATCATCGAGATCCTGATGCTCTCGGCTGCGGCCATCATCATGCTTGTGTGCCGGATCGACGGTATTTCGCCGACCCGCGGCAGCGTGTTCATTGCCGGTATGCAGGCCGTCATAGCCATTTTCGGTATAGCGTGGCTCGGCGACACATTTATCAACGGCAACATGACCCAGCTCACGGCCGAGATCAAGAGTCTGGTCAATGAGATGCCCTGGCTTTTCTGTCTGGCGCTGTTTGTGATGTCGATCCTGCTCTACAGTCAGGCCGCGACGGTGAGAGCCGTGATGCCGCTCGGTGTGGCTCTCGGTCTGAGCCCTTATCTGCTCATCGCGCTCTATCCGGCCGTCAACGGCTACTTCTTCATCCCTAACTACCCGACGATCGTGGCGGCTATCAACTTCGACAGTACGGGCACCACGAGGATAGGCAAGTATATCCTCAATCATTCATTTATGATGCCCGGTCTGGTTTCGACCGTGGTTGCGGTGGGTGTAGGCCTGCTACTGATCAACGTTTTCTTCTGACGGAGAAGCCTCAACCAGTACTCGCGCAATGCCATTGTTGAAGTTGCCGGCCTGCAGATAGCGCCCCTTGAAGGGATATCGGCCACCGGTGTCGATAAAAGCCCATTTGGATTTAGGCCCGGTCTTGACAAGGGCGAAACCTTCCCTGAAAGGTTCGGCAATGGAAAATTTGGGCTCGATGACGGTATGACCGCTTTCGTCGGCATAGCCATATCGGCCGTCGATGCAGACAGGCGTCAGACCGTCGTGGTACATAATTCGCGCCGGCGTGCTCTCGGGTTCGGGCACCGGCGATCCGTCGGGGGCGATATATATCCATTTACCTTCTGCCTTGACGCGGGCTGATCCGTCTTTGAAACTTTCGGCAAAATCGAAGCGTGGCGGGATAGCATACTCGCCTTGATGGTCGATATATCCGTAGAGGCCGCCGCTCATGACAGGGGCGAGGCCGGAGGAAAAGTCGCCTGCGGCATCGAATATGGTTTTGATGGCAACAGTCCCTTCGCGGTCAATAAATCCATATCGGCCTTCGAGACTGACCCATGCGAGACCTTCGTGAAACTCGCCTGCAAAGGTGTATTCGGGTCTGGCGATATAAGACCCGTCGGAGGCTATGTAGCCATATCGGCTGCCAACCTTCACCATGGACAATCCATCGCAAAAGTCAGAGGCCTGGTCAAAAGCCGGCTCGATGGCAAATGATCCGTCGTGGTTGATAAAACCCCACTTGTTGTCGATCATCACCCGAGCCAATCCGTCGCGGAAGCTGTCGGCCGACTGAAACACCGGACCTATCACTATCCGGCCATTCATATCTATATAGCCTTTGGGATAGTCGTCGGTTGGTCTGACAACAGCCAGACCTTCGCTGAAATCGTGAGCTTCATGGAATTGAGGGGTGATTATGTATCGTCCGGTGGTGTCGATGTAGCCCCACAGGAGGGTTTTATCTTTCTTCATAGCGGTAAAAAAACGTTGTGATGAGGATGTCGCTTACAGTCAGTAAACGCTCAGGGATGCGAGATGGTTGGTTGAGATGGCATAAGGCCGCTTCAAACAAAAACATGGGGCTATCGGTTACACATAGGAGAGGTATATGCCTCATATTCATCCCAACCGCTTTTATAAAATATGAAAGTCCTGATTATAAACGGCAGCCCTCAACCTAATGGCTGCACCGCCCGCGCCCTCGACGAAGTTGAGCGCACCCTTAACGAAAACGGCATCGAGACCGAACGCATGACCATCGGCAACAAGAATATCCGCGGATGCGTGGCCTGCAACTACTGTCGCACCCACAGCGGGTGTGTGTTTATGGATGCCGTTAACGAAGCCGCTCCTAAGTTTGCTGAGGCCGACGGACTCATTGTCGGCACACCGGTGTATTATGCCGGGAGCAACGGTCAGCTTCATGCTTTCCTTGACCGTCTGTTTTACAGCACCGCGGGAAAATTTGATCCAACGATGAAGGTTGGTGCGACGGTGGTGTCATCGCGCCGCGCCGGCAGCACTTCGGCATTTGCCGACCTCAATATGTTCTTTACGATGAATTCCATGCCGATCGTGTCATCAACGTATTGGAACGAGGTCCACGGCTTCAGCCCGGAGGATGTGGAGAAAGATCTTGAGGGTCTCCAGACAATGCGCAATCTTGGCCGCAATATGGCCTTTATGATCAAGGCCATAGCGTCTCAGCGTGAGGCTGAGGGAGGCGTGCCCGAGCAGGAACGGAAATACTTCACCAGTTTTCCCGACAATCTTTAAATCAGACTTGCACCATAAAACATTTAGCCGGAGATAGGCCATCGCTTATCTCCGGCTAAATTGTTAGAGCATGGATGCTATTTGATTTTCAACAGCTTTGCGGATGAAAGCATTGATGGAAATGCCGGCTTTCTTTGCGAGAGTGGCCACTCTCGAGTGAATGTCGGGAGTAAGACGCACGTTGAGGGATCCGGAGTAGCTCTTGCGAGGCTCGATGCCTTCTTCTTCACATAGAATAAGATAATCGTCAACAGCCTCATGGAACGCATCGGTCAATTCTTTAACGCTCTCACCCTCATAGTTTACCAAAGCATTGATCCCTTCGATCTTGCC
>CAYWWE010000012.1:0-14968 GCA_964461785.1 uncultured Bacteroides sp. | reverse complement strand
TGGAATCCGGGGTTGAGGTCAGTCTTTTTTGCGGTGACGGGCCATGAAGGCCGACGGTGTCTCTCCAAATTCTTTCTTGAAGGAGTTGACGAAGTGGCTCTGGCTGCGTATGCCCACCTGCTCCATGATCTGATAGAGAGGCACGTCCTGCTCCACTATGAGGAGGGCAGCCTTGCGCATCCTGTGGTTGGTGATAAACTCTACGATTGACTTGCCTGTCAGGGCCTTGAGTTTGGCATACAGTTTGCTTCGGCTCATACATAGCTCATTGGCAAGCATGTTTACGTCGATATTGTCTCCTTCGAGATGCGCGTCGATTATTCCGGTGATCTTATCGAGAAACTCGCTGTCCTGCCGGTTGGATGTCAGTTCGGCTTTGTCCGCGTAATAATTCCGGGCATAGTGATCGCGCAGATTCTGCTGGTGGCGGAATATGTTGCGGACCGACTGGAGCAAAAGATTGAAGTCTATCGGTTTTGAGAAGTATAGGTCGGCCCCGGCATCGGCACCCTCTATCCGGTCGTCGACTCCGGTGCGGGCCGTAAGCAGCATCACCGGGATATGGGATGTGTCGATATTTTCCTTAATCCGGCGGCACAGGGTGATACCGTCCATGTTGGGCATCATTATGTCGCTGATGATCAGATCGACCGATGAATCCTGAAGGATTCTAAGTGCTTCCACGCCGTCGGGGGCTTCTACTATATCATAGTGCAGCTTCAGGAATCCGGCTATGAGCGCGCGCAGATCATCGTGATCCTCCACCAGCAGGATTCGCTTGCGTCCGGACCGTATGTTTTCGTCGGCCTCGGTTTCGTCTTCGGGAGGGGTTGGAGCAGTGTCCTCATATCCTATGCGGGATTCTTCTGCCGACATCTGATCCTGATAGTTGGCCGATGGTGTGCAGATCTCGTTTGCCGCAAAGTCGGCGGCGTCGAATGCAGAGGCATCGGTCGGCAGCTCGACCACAATGTCGGTGCCACGGTTGCGCTCGCTAAAGATCGAGATGCTACCGTGGTGGAGCAGAACGAGACTCTTGACGAGCGCGAGACCTATTCCGGTGCCGAGATGCTTGTTGAGATTGGTGGTGTTGACCTGATAATATCTCTCAAACACCTCCTTGATGGAGTCGGCCGAGATGCCGCATCCTGTGTCGCGGACGGCAATGACAAATCCGTTGTCAAAGCTCTTCTCTGCCGGGATGATGTGGGAATGTATGAAGCGCGGAGAGAATCCTTTCGCCGACGCGTATGTCTCTATGGTTATCTCGCCTCCGTCGGGGGTATATTTGAATGCATTGTTAAGCAGATTCATGACAACCTTTTCGAGCACCTGCTTGTCGATGAACAGCGAGTCAGGAATGTCGGGATCGCATTTGACGGTAAACCTTATGTGGCGCTTGTGGGCAAAGTCGTCGAAGTCAGAGGCCAGATCCCTGACCAGGGCGTTGGCGTCAACCGACTCCACATGGAGCTTCATCTTATTGTTGTCGAGAGTGCGGAAATCCATCAATTCGTTGACCAGATTGAGCAGCCGACGGGAATTGTTGTGGAGGATACGGTAGTAATAATCCTTGATGCCGTCTTGCTTCATGTTGTCGATAGCGGCCAGAATCAGTGAGATAGGAGTGCGGAAGTCGTGGGAGATATTGGTGAAGAAGCGCAGCTGGCTCTTGTGGAGCTCCTCTTTCTTCTGCTTGTCGAGGGCATCCATGAAGAGTTTGATCTTGAGCTTGCGCTTCTCATTCCAGTATTGGAAAGCGACCCAGATGATCAGGAGTGCCAACAGGGTGTAGACAACATAGGCGAGGGGACTGGCCCACGGGGCGGGATGGCGGATGATGCGCAGTGTGGCGGGAGTGTCGTTCCACACTCCGTCGTTGTTGGCGGCCAGAACCTCAAATTCATACTTGCCCGGTGGCACTTTGGCATACATCACAGTGCGGTGTGATGCGTCGGCGGTGAGCCAGTCGTCGTCATATCCTTTCAGACGGTATTTGAAGCTGTTTTTCTCGGGGGTCTGATAATTGTCTGACGAAAAACGGAATCCGAAGTTGGCCTGATCGTGCTTGAGCTCTATTTCGGAGCCTGGTTTCCAAAGCGATGGCGACACAGGCTGATTGTCGATAAAGAATGCTGAGATGCGTGCCTTGGGCTTACGCGGATTGTGCATTATACTGGCAGGATCGAAGATGGAGAAGCCGTTTGTTCCGCCGAAAAACATCTGCCCCCGACTGCTCCTGAAGGCCGAGAGCGGATAGTAGACCTGTCCCTGAAAACCGTCACACTCATCGAAGCGGCGGCTCTCGGATGTGGCGGGATCGAAGCGTATCAGGCCGTTGTCGGTGCCGAGCCACAGACAGTCGGTGGTGCTGTCGTGTCTCATGCTGTAGATGGCCGATGAGAAGTGGGACATGGGATCCGGAATTTTCGTGAACTCTCCCGACGATGGTGAGTACCTGATCAGTCCGTGACCGACCGTCCCGATCCATACATTGCCCGACGAATCGATGGCCAGCGACTGGCCCCCTGAGAATCCTCCACCGGTTATCTCCTGAACTAAGCCGTCAGACGGATTGATCCTGAACAGTTTCTGACGGGTCAGGGCATAGAGATTGCCGTCGGAGTCTTCCTGAATGTCAAATAGATAGCTGTGTGTGCCTCCACCGAGAGTGATGTGTCTGAACCGATTGTCGGCAAATGAGAGATATGACACGAGAGTGTTGACATTCTGATAGGCTATCCACAGGCCCGAATCGCGGTCCAGGACTATCTTTCGCAGATCGTTGTAGAGTAGACCCGCCGGGTCTGCGGGGTCATTCCTGTAATGGACCGACTTACCTGTTTTGAGATCATAACATTCGAGACCGCCGCGATACATTGCTATCCACAGCCGGCGGAGAGAGTCCACGGCCAGTGATTTCACATGATTGTAGAGCGGATTGCTTCCTATCGCTTCCTGCCTGAACTGGGAGATGACTCCGGTGCGCTTGTCAAGACGGTTGAGTCCGCCGCCATCCATGCCGATGTAGACCATATCGCCGTCTTCGGCAAATGAGCTTACGAGCTCATGGTCGAGGGTGCCCGTTTCAGAGGTAAAGGTGCCGATCTTAAGGCTGTCGTCGAGATCGGCATATCCGAGGCCGCCTGCGAAGTGGCCTGACCAGATATTGCCGTTGGAGTCGCAGAAGAGGGTCCATACCGAGTTGTGGGTCAGGCTGAACGGATCTGATTTTGAGTGAATATACCGACTGTAGCGGCCGGAGTCGGGATCGATAATGTAGAGGCCCGATTGCGTGCCTGCCCAGATGCGTCCTTTTCTGTCCATCAGAAAGGTTTTGGCCGGAGCGCTGTCTTTATCGTCCTGAAAAAGAAAGTGACGCTCTATCTTTGCCGTCTCGGGGTCGAGCATGAAGATGCCGTGGCGGGCCGTGAGCACCCATAGCTTACCGTCGTGCTCCATGATTCCGGCTATCGACTGCTCCTTGGGAAAGGTGCTGAGGAGCGATATATGGCCGGGATCAGTGGAGGGGGAGGTGAATATCTGGCTGCGTGAGGCGAAAAACAGTCTGTCGTTGCCGAAACTGTAGCTCCGGATGTTGCGGACTGGATCGCTACCTGATCTGCACGGAGTGAGGCTACCGTCGGCAGGATTTATCCTGTGAAGCTGATTGTCCTTGAGGCCCCAGATATTGTCGGCTCTGTCGATGGCGAAATTAGAGAGGTGGGCTCCCATCAGTTTCGTGAATGAATCAGAGCTGATGTCGTAGCGGTAGATGGCATTGTCGGTGAGCGCATGCAGGTTGCCTGAGGTGTCGGTGGCAAGCTGTGTGAACGACCATGTGCGCGTGGAGTCGAGACTATCAAACTGGGGCGTGTACTTGATGTATTCGTAGCCGTCGAAGCGTAGAAGATCATTGTCGAGCATCACCCAGATATATCCGTCGGTGTCCTGATTGATGTCGACAACGCCGTCGTAGTAAAATCCTCCTTTGGGCGAGAGGGTCCGGAAACGAAGTGTTTCGGTGGCATCCGCACCCAGAGGTTGCAGAGTAATCCAAAGAATGGAAAGAAGCAGCAGGAGAGGTCTCATTCAGTAGGTAGAGAAATGTGATTGATCGTTGGGGCTGCAAATGTACAAAATATATCTTATCCGCCAAATCCAAACACCTCGCGGCCGCCCTGAGGGCCGGTGCCGTGGAGAGCCCCGGCGTGTAGCGGCCAATCAGGGCACGCTTTGCGCCCTCAATGTAAGTATATGAATATTAATTGATTGATGAAAACAGAAATATATTTGACAATAATAGAAAGGCAATTTTTGAGCCATTCCGGTGGATAGACTCTACTTTTGCGATGTCAATTTATCACCTGGGCTAATACCCTTAAATCATTTAAAAAAATCACAGTGTATATCATGGAAAAGGAAAGATTCCTCTCCATTCTGAAAGGTACTTGCATAGGCATCGTCGTCCTCATGCAGAGTGTGGAGATGGCGGCAAGTCCTACCGCGGGATGGACTCCTAAACCGGCTGCGGCTGCGGTCGCCCCACAAAAGATCACGGTCTCCGGAACAGTGACCGACGGGACTGAACCCATCATCGGCGCAACCGTCATGGTTAAGGGTTCCAAGGGCACCATGACCGATATTGATGGAAAGTTTTCATTGACCGACGTGCCCGCCAAGGCCACGCTGGTTGTGTCGTATGTCGGATTCGAGACTCAGGAGGTGGCGATCGACGGCAGAACCTCAGTCGACATAGTGCTCAAGGAGAGCTCAAAGGTGCTCGACGAGGTGGTTGTGGTCGGTTTCGGCACCCAGAAGAAAGTGAATCTCACCGGTGCTGTTGCAACAGTGTCGGCTGAGAAATTCGAGCATCGTCCGGTGTCAAATATCGGTCAGGCTCTGCAGGGCGTTGTCCCCAACCTTAATATAGGCATCAGCGACGGCTCGCCCAACACAGTGCCCTCATTCAACGTGCGCGGTGGCACAACAATCAGCAGTGGTGCCGTGACAAACGGTGCTCCCCTCATTCTGGTGGATGGTGTGGATGTGACTCCCACCCTGCTTAACCAGATGAATCCCAATGACATCGAGAGCATGTCGGTGATCAAGGATGCGTCAGCAGCGGCCATCTACGGCACCAAGGCTGCCTTTGGCGTGGTGCTCATCACGACCAAAAACGGCAAGTATGGCCAGAAGGGTCATGTGACCTACAGCTATGACATCTCCTGGGACAAACCTTCGGCCATGCCCGACATCATGACCTCAGTAGGCCTGCTCGAGGCTCAGCAATATGTAAAGGAATGGACGCTCCAGAAGGTGAGCGACTCGGAGAAGGCCCGTCTGGAGGCTGCACGCCGCTATCTTGAAAATCCGACCATCGAAAACCGCTATTTCATCAACGGCGGCTCGATCGACTGGGTGATGAACGTAAACCCCTACAAGACTGCCGTAAAGGACTGGACTCCCACTCAGAAGCACAATCTTTCGATCTCGGGCGGCGGCAACAATGTGAATTATTATCTCTCGCTGGGCTATCATGATCAGGACGGTATGTATAATATCTCGCCTGACAAGTATAAGAGATACAACATAATGAGTCGTTTCACGGCCAAAGTGACCGACTGGTTCAACTTCAGCGCCAAGGTCAACTTCAACCGCATCACCTACAGCACACCCACTATGGGTGGCGCCAAGGGTAGCCTCTGGACCGCAGCTCAGCGCGAGCCTGAAAAGAATATCATGATGCCGATGAAGACCCTCCCCACCGACGAGGTGCCCGACGCATGGACCGACAATATCCTTTCATGGATGGCCTACGGCATACGGAGCAACTCCTCGTCGCAGACAACTGTATTTGCCCTTACACCTGAATTTATAATACTTCCCGACCGTCTTAAAGCCAAAGCTGAGCTGAGCTATCAGCCCCAGAGCAGCAATGGCACTACCAAAAACCCTTATCACGAATATATAAAGCCGGGCTCATGGACTATGCTCAATGAGGCTAACGGCGCCAACGACGGTAACACAGGTTCAATTTCCAAAACCAACACAAGCACTTATCTGATCAATGCCTATCTCGACTACAATCAGAAATTCGGCAAACACAATATTGCCGCTATTCTCGGTTACAGTCAGGATTATGTTCACTACACATCGCTCAGCGTCAGCCTGAAGCGTCTGTTCTCGGCCGATGTCCTCAAGCCCTCGGCAGCTGAGGATATCACCCTGCACACTATCTCGACCGGAGCACAGAAGCGTACGAGCCGCGCCGGATTCGGACGTATCAACTACAACTTCGACAACCGCTATCTCTTCGAGATCAACGGACGCTACGACGGATCGTCGCGCTTCACTCCCAACGACCGCTTTGTGTTCCTCCCCTCATTCTCAGCCGGATGGCGCATCTCGCAGGAAAAATTCTTTGAATCGCTCCGTGCGTATGTCGACAATGTGAAGATCCGCGCATCGTGGGGTAAGCTCGGCAGCCAGCCCAGCGACTACTATCCTTATCAGGCGGTGATGGGCAGCGGACAGCCCGGCTTCATCATCGACGGCACATACGTGAGCTCGGTCAACACACCCGCGCTCGTGTCGCCGACCCTGACCTGGGAGAAGGCTGCAAGCACCAACCTCGGTCTCGACGTGACAGCGTTCAACTCGCGCCTCAACATCATGTTTGATGTCTATGAGCGCAAGACGACCGACATTCTCACAACCGGCTCAGTGGCTTATCCGAGTCTTCTCGGTGCAAGCGCACCTCTCGAAAACTCCGGCTCGATCCGGGCCCGCGGCTGGGAGCTCGACATACAGTGGGACGACCGCATAGGTAAGGTTTCCTACGGTGTCAGCTTCAACCTGTCGGATGCTGTGACAAAGGTGATCAACTATCCTTCCAATCCGACCAAGGCCTACGGGTCGCTCTACAACGGCAAGACCGTCGGCGAGATCTGGGGCTACTCGTTTGGCGGTATTCTTCAGGCCGAGGATCTTGAGCTCGTGGGCAACAAGTATGTCTTCTACGGTCCTCACACCAGCAGCTACACGGTTTATCCAGGTTCGTCGTGGTACAAGGATCTCAACGGCGACGGCTTCATCAGCACCGGCTCGGGCACTGTCGACGACTCAGGCGACTATCACATCATCGGCAACAACACTCCGCGCTTCAAGTTTGGTCTCACTCTCCACGCTGCATGGAACGGTTTTGACTTCAATGCCTTCTTCCAGGGCACCGGCAAGCGCGACTACTGGATCTCGAGCCAGCACTACTGGGGCAATGTCGGCTACGGCGGCAGCCAGTGGATGTGGGAGCGCTCGTGGAAGCCTGACAACACCGATGCCGAGTTCCCGATGTATGGTCAGACCCCCTCGACCTGCGACCGCTATCTGATGGATGCGTCGTATATCCGCCTGAAGCAGATGGTACTGGGCTACACACTTCCGTCGGCGCTGATGAATAAGATTGGAGTTGACAAGCTGCGCTTCAATGTGTCGGCCTACAACCTCTTCACCCTGACCCATATCCCCGGCATCTTCGATCCCGACCAGATGACTGATGCTTATCCGCAGAAAAAGACCATCGCGGTGGGCGCGCAAATAACCTTCTAATCTCCCCAACCCTCCCATACATTCTAAGCCAACAATGAAAAAATATATGATATGGCTTGCTGCCGCCACGTTGACGCTCTCATCGTGTAACGACGATTTCCTGCAGCAGGACCCCATACAGGAGCTTGCCGAAGGCTCATTCCTTAAAAACTCCGGCGATCTGCCGCTGTATCTCAACTCGCTCTATCCGCTCTACATCACGGGCCACCAGAGCGGCAACGCCTACGACTCCTGGGCTCCTTACGGCATCCAGGGCAGTCCGATAGCATACGGCGACCTTGTGTCTGACAATCTTGTAGGCTACACCGGCACAGCCGGCAACCCCATCAACCGCCTCGACAACTCCTTTACCGTGCCCAACAGCGGCACCACCACCGGCTGGGAGTGGAACAATCTCAAGAAGGTAAACTATTTCCTGAGCCACTGCTTCCAGGCCACCGGACCGGTAGCCGACATCGAGAAATATGCCGCCGAGGCCTACTTCTTCAAGGCATGGGACTATTACAAGAAGCTCTCGGTGCTGGGTGAGGTGCCCTGGCTGACAACCGACCTCAATGTAGACTCGCCTGAGCTTTACAGCGCCCGCACTCCCCGCGAGCAACTTGCCGACTCGATCCTCTGGTGTCTCGACTATGCCGTGGAGCATCTGAAGAGCGACGGCGCTGCCGACGGACGTATCAACCGCGATATGGCCAACTTCCTCAAGGCCCGCTTCTGCCTTTTCGAGGGCACTTTCCGTAAATATCATAAGAATGATGCGGCTCCGATGCCTGCTGTTCCCGGTAATGAAAACAAATTCCTCAATGCCTGTGTGGAGGCTTGCGAGGCCATAATGAGCTCGCCCCGCAACTACCGCCTCTACCGCAACGAGGCCGACAAGGCAGCCGACGGTACAAACAATTCTTACTGGAAGATGTTTACGTTCCGTCAGAACCCGACCGCCGACAACAACACCGAGGCAATCCTGACCCGTGTATACGACGGCGACAAGCTGGCCTCGTCTTTCACCCGCTACTATATCATGGGCGGTAATGCTTCCGGTCGATACTCTTTCGGCGCCACAAAGGGTCTTCTTGACGAATACCTCTGCATCGACGGCAAGCCCATCACTGACAATGACAACTTCAAGGGATATGATGGCGGCGACTGGCGCGAGCTCGACAACCGCGATCCCCGTCTGAAAATGACTGTAGTGAAACCGGGCGAATATATCACCGTGTGGACCCGCGACCGCAAGGGCGACTATGCCGCCGGCACTCTCGATCCGAGCATGGGCATCTACTATCCGAGCGTGACCTACAACTGTCCGTCGGCCAACCAGACGGAGATGCTGCGAAGCACCGTTACCGGCTATGCCATCATCAAGCACTGGACCCCCAACACGGAGGATTATCCTATGGTGGCCTCGGCCCAGTCGGCCACAATGTTCCGCTACGGCGAGGTGCTCCTCATGCTGGCTGAGGCTAAGGCCGAGCTCGGCACTCTCGATCAGGCCACTGTCGACATCACCATCAACAAGCTCCGCGAGCGTGCAGGTTTCCCCGCATCGGCCTACCTGAACATCAATGCCATCCCTGCCGATCCGCGTCTCGACAAGATCTATGCCGAGAAGCTCGACTACACGGTTTCGCCGCTGCTGCGTGAGGTGCGCCGCGAGCGTCGTGTGGAGATGATGATGGAAGGTCTGCGCCGTGAGGATCTGATCCGCTGGAAGGCCGGCCGACTGATGGAGGTGCCCCTGCGCGGCATGAAGTTCACTCCCGAGAAGCAGGCTATCTATGATGGCTCCAACAAGGACAAGGATACCCGCAAGAGCGCGTTCGCATATCAGGCCAAACTTAACACCGACGTGTTTGTCGACGGCGACGGATTTATCATCGGCTATCCCAAGGCCAGCCGCATCACAGACGGCACCCTTGTGTGGGACGACAAATATTACTATTTCCCGATTCCGCTTCAGGAGCTGAGCCTCAACCCCAACCTGACCCAGAGCCCCGGATGGCAGGATATACCCCGAAACTAATCTCTAACAGCCAACATTTCACGAAATGAAAAAGATAACTCCCTATATAATATATGCATCGCTTGCCTCTGCAGTGCTCCCCATGCTGAGCGCCTGCGAAGACAAGGTGGAGGGCTTCGGCGCTATAACCATCAAGGAGGCGACATATACCAACAATCACATGGAGCTCAAATTGCAGGACAACGAGACACTGCCACTGACGATCTTCACGATGCCTCAGACTAAGGACGCCGTGCAGGCAACCTATACGTCGCGTCATCCGGAGTGGCTCACCGTGGTCGACAATGTGCTCACTCCGACGGTTTTCAGCGGCGGCGAGACTATCTACGACCCCGAGACCCGCACCGACACCCTGACGGTTACGGTCGATGATCTGTCGGTAAACTATGTGGTTGTGATCACGAATCACATAAAGCGCGTCAAGGATATCAGCCTTACTGCTGCCGGTGCCAATATTCAGATCAAGAAAGGGGGAGGCGAAAAGGGCACCTTCAATCTTGCATCCACCATCTCGTTTAACCCTGCCGATGCCTACAATCGCAATGTGACCTACTCCTCATCCGACGAGAGCATAGCCACAGTGAGTGAGGACGGCATAGTGACTTCGGGCGACAAGGAAGGATCGGCCGTGATCACCATAACAGCTCAGGACGGTAGCGGCGCCACACGCACAGCCAATGTCACCGTGCTCGGTTTCCAGCCGGTAGATCTCGACCGCACCGGATGGAAGGCCACTACGGCTGCCGCTCTCGAACCCTCGGACTTCAATTATCTCCCCGCCGGCATAAGCTGGATTCCCGACAAGGTGGCCGTGAACGGTGTCCACACTCTCGTGGGTGCTCCCTCCGACATGTTTGACGGCAATGCTCTGACCTACTTCTGTATGGAGAAGCCCGGCCGCGGCAACTATGGCTGTGTGCCCGGTACAAGCGGATGGAACGGCGACAATCAGGACTACGGCGATATGCTGACCGACCTGATCCTGTCGGTAGGCGGCGATCCGGCCAACGGTACCGATGCCAATCCCGATGCCGATGTGATCAACTACTTTGTGGTTGACATGACAAAGGAGCAGACATTTTCTTATGTGATGTGGAGCCACCGCAATGCAGCCAACAACCGTATTCTCACATTTGACATCTTCGGCAGCAATGATGATGCCGTCTATGCCGGATCAGACTCGGCTGTCGGAAGCAAGTGGACGAAGCTCAATGCGGATCCTGTAGATGTGTCGGAAGTAACGACCAACGCCGAGCAGCGTGTGGATATCAACAACGGACAAGAGTTTAAGTATAGATATGTTAAGGTTGTCGCCCTGTCTTACCCCTCGTCGGGCATGACATTCGGTGTGGCCGAGTTCAATCTCGGTGTCAACCGATAAGGTGCGGAATATCAGGGTGGCAAGGTAGAGTCACCCTGATTTCTACCCTCTTTGTCTGTAAATTACTATCTTTGCAATTGTTATTGAACACAAGATGAACAAAACGATAATATCTTGTCTGGCAGGACTGATGCTGGCAGGCAGCGGCATGACGGCCCAGACCCGTCAGCCGGCTCCACTCCCCGCCGAGATGGAGATCCCCCTGAAATACGGCGCCGAGAGACTCGGAAAGCGGCAGGATGCCGATATGCAGAGGTTTCGCGATAACCGTCTGGGTGCATTCATCCACTGGGGGCTCTATGCTATCCCGGGAGGCGAATGGAATGGTAAGGTCTATCCCGGAGCGGCCGAATGGCTCAAATCGTGGGCTAAGGTGCCCGCCGACGAGTGGCTTGGCCTCATGGATCAGTGGAATCCTGTTAATTTCGATGCCAAGGCTTGGGCACGTATGGCCAAGGAGATGGGTGTGAAGTATGTCAAGATCACCACCAAGCACCACGAAGGCTTCTGTCTCTGGCCCAGCAAGTACACCGAATATACTGTTGAAAACACACCTTATAAAAAGGATATCCTCGGCGAGATGGTCAAGGCCTTCAACGAGGAGGGGATCGATGTCCACTTCTATTTCTCGGTGATGGACTGGAGCCATCCCGACTACCGCTACGACATCAAGACCGAAGAGGATGAGGCAGCGTTCGCGCGCTTTCTGGAGTTTACCGACAATCAGCTCAGGGAGCTGGCTACACGGTATCCTACGGTCAAGGATTTCTGGTTTGACGGCACATGGGACGCAAGCATCAAGAAAAACGGCTGGTGGACAGCCCGTGCGGAGAAGATGCTCAAGGAGCTGGTCCCCGGCGTGACGGTCAACAGCCGTCTTCGTGCCGACGATCATGGCAAGCGCCACTTCGACAGCAACGGCCATCTGATGGGCGACTATGAGTCGGGCTACGAGCGCCGTCTGCCCGATCCGGTGAAGGATCTCGGTGTGACCCGCTGGGACTGGGAGGCCTGCATGACAATTCCCGAGAATCAGTGGGGCTACCATAAGGATTGGTCGCTGAGTTATGTCAAGACTCCCGTGGAGGTGATCGAGCGTATTGTCCACGCCGTTTCGATGGGCGGCAATATGGTTGTCAACTTCGGTCCGCAGGCCGACGGCGATTTCCGCCCCGAGGAGAAGCAGCTTGCCGGCGAGATAGGCCGCTGGATGAAGCAGTATGGCGAGGCGGTCTACGGTTGCGACTATGCCGGATGGAAAAAGCAGCCTTGGGGCTACTATACCCGTAAGGGCGACGATGTGTATATGACGGTGTTCAATCTGCCGTATTCAGGTCATCTTACGGTCGAGACTCCCAAGGGCACGAAAGTTGTGAAAGCCTCACTCGTAGGAGGAAAGGAGACAAAGGTAACCGAAACGGCCCGAAACGAATACAATGTGAATGTGCCCGACAAGGTGCCCGGCGGTCCGTTTGTAATCAAGTTGCAGATCGAGGAGGCATCGGGCGATTCCGACCGTTACCGTGATGCGTTAACCTGATCATTTTAATTGACGACTATGAGAAACCGGATAATCAATCTCTTTGTCTGTCTGCTCTTTGTGGCGGTGGGCGCGACGGCTCGTCAGGTGGCTCCGTTCTGCGAGGGATGGGAGTTTAAGAAGGGACCGTTTCAGGCCGACGCTATGAAGGGAGCTCAGAAATGGAACTCGGACTGGGAGCAGGTGACTGTGCCGCACACATGGAATGCCGACGATATGCAGAAAAAAGCATCGTCGTTTTATGCCGGTGAGGCGTATTATCGCAAAAGGTTTATGCCCGGTGAGGAGCTCAGGGACAAGCGTGTCTTTCTGCGCTTTGAGGGCGTGGGATCGTGTGCAGAGGTGTTTATCAACGGCTATCTGGCCGGCTCTCATCGCGGAGCTTACTCAGCTTTTGTGTGCGAGATCGGGCCGCAGCTGAAGATAGGCGAGGAAAATGAGATTATTGTCAAGGCCAACAATGCGGCGCGTCCGGACGTGATTCCGGTCAACCACGTTCTGTTTGGCGTATATGGCGGCATCTACCGTCCCGTTTGGCTCATCACTACCGACAAGTGCGCCATCGTTGTCAACGATTGTGCTTCGCCCGGGGTGTATATCACCCAGAGCAATGTGTCGGACAAATCAGCTGAGGTGGCGGTCAAGGTCAAGGTTGATAACGGACAGACATCTCCTGCCTCCATGCGTCTCGAAAACTCGATCTACGATATGGACGGACGGCTTGTGAAGACAGATAGCCGCTCTTTTTCGATCACTCCGCAGAGTATGCAGTCGTATGTGGCTCATTTCAAGCTCAGCCGGCCTCATCTGTGGCAGGGAAGGGAAGATCCGTATCTCTACCGGGTAGTGTCGAGTCTGTATCAGGATGGCCGTAAGGTCGATGAGGTTGTGCAGCCTCTCGGTTTGCGCCGCTATGAGATCGTGGCCGGAGATGGTTTCTATCTCAACGGCAGGAAATATCCGATGTATGGAGTGACAAGGCATCAGGACTGGTGGGGACTGGGCAGCGCGCTGACCAACCGCGAACATGATTTCGACCTGGAGCAGATCATGGATATAGGCGCGACGACAGTGCGCTTCGCCCACTATCAGCAGTCGGACTATATCTATTCGCGCTGCGACTCGCTCGGACTGGTGATCTGGGCCGAGATACCGTTTGTCAATCAGGTGACCGGTCAGGAATGGGACAACGCGCATCAGCAGATGCGGGAGCTCATCCGCCAGAGTTTCAATCATCCCTCGATCTATGTGTGGGGCATCCATAATGAGGTGTATCATCCGCATGGCTATACAGCCGCTCTGACCCAGAGCATCCATGACTTGTGCAAGACTGAGGATCCCGACCGCTACACTGTGGCTGTCAACGGCTATGGCAGGGTAGACCATCCGGTCAACGGCAATGCCGACATACAGGGCATGAACCGCTATTTCGGTTGGTATGAACGCAAATTGCAGGATATAGAGCCCTGGATCGAGCAGATAGAGCGCGACTATCCGTGGTGTCCGCTCATACTGAGCGAGTATGGCGCCGATGCCAACATCGCTCATCAGACGGAAATTCTCGGTGATGCTCTCGACTGGACCAGTCCGTTTTATCCCGAGACGTTCCAGACCAAGACTCACGAGATGCAGTGGCCGGTCATCGCTAATCATCCGCAGATCGTAGCGTCATATCTGTGGAATATGTTTGACTTTGCTGTGCCCACCTCGAGGCGCGGGAGTGTGGAGGCGCGGAATATGAAGGGCCTGATGACATTTGACCGCAAGACCAGGAAGGATTCCTATTACTGGTATAAGGCCAACTGGAGCAAGGATCCGGTGCTCTACCTGACCCAGCGGCGCAACGACAAGCGCGAGCGCCGAGAGACCTCGGTCACGGTTTATTCAAACATCGGCATCCCGCATCTGACGCTCAACGGTCGCGATCTCGGAGCTCCACGGCGCGGCACGACTGATGTGCACTATATTTTCGACGGCGTCACTCTCGATGATGGTGAGAATGTGCTGTGTGCATCGGTCGACAATGGCGGAGGTCAGATGACTACAGATACGATAACATGGCAGTATGACGGTGATTGTGACCGCGCTGCCGATTTCAAGGAACACAAGAAGGAACACGGCAGCTGGTAGGCTGATCCGTAGACTGACTTGAGGCGTTAGGACAATTTAAGGTTCGTCGGGTCGTGATCGCTGCCACGCAGCGTGTCGCGGCCCGATCGAGGTTTATCGGCCCGGTGCTTCCCGCCGTAGTTTGCGGCTCACAGCGATAGCTACGAGGATAAGAGCTAATGACAGTAGAAATGTTGCGCCCATGATCAACAGATTGCAGTCGTCGGTAAAAACCGTCAGTCTCATGACGAGAGCAATGGCAGCCGCCCCTGCAGCCGCCCCGATAGTCCGTCGCCTCCTTCCCATC
>CAYWWE010000011.1:16462-34391 GCA_964461785.1 uncultured Bacteroides sp. | reverse complement strand
CGTTGGTGGGAGCGTCGTAGGCGTCATAGAAGTTTTGGAGATTATCTTTCTGAAGTTGAGCGACGGCTTTGTAGAACTTGTCATTGTTCTCCACAACAGAAGAGATGCGGTTGCTCAGCACGGTGCCGGCTGCGATGAAACCGTATTTTTCATAAGGGATGATTTCGGTTTCAGAATCACCTCCACCCGTGCGGGTGCTCTCAGACATGGCGGCAAGCACTATAAGCGCCGAGGTTACATTGTTCTCTGAATCAGATCCGACTTCAATGCCACCCGATGAATTGGTGCCATCATTGTCGGGATTGATGGTCTGACTGCGTGAGCCGTTTCCGGAGCTCGGCATCTGTATGTCAAGCGCCATAAAGAATCCGTTGCCGTCATCTTTAAGAGTGGGCGTGCCACCTTGATTGTCGGGGGAGATGGCGTCGTCGGAGCAGCCTGCAAGCATGGCTGCTGCCATTATACCGTAGAGGTATTTGCTTAGTTTACCCATATATGAATGATTTTAGGAGTTTTTTTTAGTTGGAAGTGTTATGGGGCTAATTGGACCAATAAGACTAATTGGACTAATTGTTGTTGGCTGAGAGGCGGATGATGCGCTCGATCTGCTCGATGGCGGCGGGGGCGTCGCTCACACGCAGGCGTGCGGCCTGGCGGAAGAGGTCGAGGGCGGTGGTGTTGTCGCCTTCAAGGGCGGCGAGGATGCCTCGGGCGTAGGTGGCTTCGGGGCTGTCGCCGGCTTTGGCGAGGAAGCGTGCTGCCGATGTGAGGTCGCGGCGGCTCATGGCGGCGTTGGCGGCGTTGAGGTTAGCAATCTCGCTGTCGGGATACATGCGCACGGCGGTGTCGAAGATGCGGTTGTAGGGCTCGCTGCCGGGCTCGTAGGTCTGGGCGGCGAGATAGAATTCGTTGAGGCTCAGCTTCTGAGGTGCGGTCTCGATGAGGCGCTTGATCTCGTCGACGTCGGTGAATGAGCGGATGTCGAAGTCGATGGTATAGTCGGAGTGGCGCAGGGCCGGATAGACTTCGCGGAGGAGGAAGGCGTAGGTCGAGGGATAGTCGGCGCGGATGCGGGCGTCTTTTACGTCGGGAGCGAGGTCGGAGTCGATAAGGGCGAGGATGCCGTCGCGGTTGTCGATGGAGTTGCTCTCGACGTAGGCGCGGAGTCCGGCCCAGTCTTCGGGGGTCCACTCGGTGCGTATCACTCCTGCGGGGAAGTGGTAGAGGCCGTTGACGTAGGCTGCGAGGGCTTCGGTGCGTCCCTTGGCGAGGCGCTCGTTGTTGGCGTAGGAGCCTTCGGGCGATGCGTAGCCGTGGATGGTGAGGGTGCGGACGGTTATGTCGGCGTCGTTTTTAACGGAGTCGATTGTTGAGCGGATCTTGGCGAGCTCCTTTACATTGCCGCGATAGTCGGGATAGATCTCGGTGCGGTTGACGGGGAAGTCGATGAATGCGCGTCCGGACACCTGCCGGCTCTTGACGGCATCGGCCACGGGGCGGATGTACTGGAACTGAGGCTCGAAGGGGCGTGGGATCTCAAGAAGGGCGAGGGGGCGTGAGGCTTCGCCTTCGATGTTGGCGCAGCAGCCGTAGTCGGTGCGGCGCAGGGCGAGGGTTGCGCCGTCCATCCATTCCTGCCAGTCGGCTGTGGCGCTGTAGGGCAGGGGCGAGTGGGCGTGAGAGGCCTTAAGTGTTTGGTCGGTGGTCACTTCGCGGGCGCCGCGCTCAAGATGGATGTAGCGGTTGTGGCCGTAGATGCCTACGGTGGGGAAGGTTATGGAGTCGGAGCCGTTGACAAGAACGGGCTCGAAGACTACTGTCCGGTTGGACGACACGCGGATGGAGTCGAGGGGGAGGGTCATCGAGACCTGAACGAGGTTGCCCTGCCGGCTGACGGCGGGGTTGCCCGGAGCCGGGACGGTAACGTTGCGGTCGGCAAATGACTGGGGCATCACGGCCGCCATCACTGCCAGGGATGTGAGAATGCGTTTGATCATGACTGTGTCGGTGAGGCTATGAGCTTAGAAAACGTAGACGAGGTTGAGTGCTGCTTTAGTTGGGCCGACGTAGTTGTGTTTGCCGGAGTCGGTCTTTGTTCCGCATGTAGCGCAGGGATATTCGTCGTAGGAAGCGCGGACGTAGCCCACACCGATCTCGGCCTCGAGATTCCAGTGGTGGCTGAGGAGCCAAGAGTAGCCGTAGGCAATGCCTATGCCACCATACCAACCCTGATAGCGGTTGTCCTTGAGCTTGTGGAAGTCGGTGCCGAGGAACTTGAATGGCATGTCGAGGTGGCCGAAGTTGTACTGACCGCCGAGGAGATGGAGGCCGAGGAAGTGTCCGCCGATGGCTTCGCAGAACCAGTAGCGAGCTTCGGGCTGGACCATCCAGTGCTTCCAGCGCTTGTCGTGGCCCATGGTCCAGGCGTTGAGGTTGCCCGAGAGGTCGATGGACCATCGCGGGGCAACGGCAATCTCGGCGCCGATGTTTGCCGTTGCGGTGGCGTCGTAAAAGAGGTTGGTTTTAAGGGCGAATTCTTGCGCGCCCGCGATGGGGGCTCCCGCAATCATCATTGTGATGAAGGCTAAGGCTGCCCAAAGCCTGTTGATCGACTGTCGAAACATACGGTATTTTAAGAAAAGAAAAGCGGCAGACCGGTGTGTGAGTGACCGGACTGCTGAAGGAGGGTTATGATCCGATAAGGGGTTGCCTGATGGGTAAGTGGCTGATTGATTGGCTGTTGGTGAAAATGGGGGGGGGTAAAAATGACTTCGCGCAGGGAAGATGCCTGAGCTACACAAGAAGGGCAAAAGAGATTCTTGAGTGTCATGATAAAAAGAGCCTTGAAAATCAATAACATCCTGCCGAATGGACCCAGAGGCGTCGGTATGGTAAGGAGGGTTTGATGTGTAAAGGTGTGCAAAGATAGTAATATTAATCGGGCCTTGTCAAGTTTTTCTGTAAATTTTTTTCAATTAATATGAACCAAGGCATGGGGCAGGGCGTTTTACTGACAAAGAGAAGGAATTTTCAGACTTCTTTATAAAAGTCAAGACCCAATTGTTTTGAAACCTTCTCTGAGGCCTCCGTCGGATTTCGGTCTGCCGGGGGCTTCTCTTGTGTAAAGGGGAGGGATCAGTCGATGTCGGTGATGTCGATTGCCGCGGGGGCTATGCGTGCGGCGACGCCCGGCGTGGGGCGGCTGAAGACGGGGATTCCGCGGTGGATGCTATGGTCGAGTGAGATGAGGGTCTCGGTACCGGTCACTCCGGTGATTGTCTGGATCTTGTCGTTGAGGAGCTCCATGAGGTGCTGGTTGTCGCGGGCGTAGACTTTGATGAGGATGGTGTAGGGGCCGGTGGTGAAGTGACATTCGGTTATCTCATGGATCTTTTCGAGCTCGGGGACAACGTCGCGGTACATAGCTCCGCGCTCAAGGTTGACTCCGATATAGGTGCAGGTGGTGAATCCGAGGCTTTTGGGGTTGACGATATATCCTGAGCCGGTGATGACGCCGAGATCGATCATCCGCTGTATGCGCTGGTGGATTGCGGCTCTGCTCACACCGCACACGGCCGCTACATCTTTGGATGCAATGCGGGCGTTGTTCATGATAATTTCAAGGATTTTTCGATCAAGGTTGTCAATACGTTCCATTACAAAATTTTAGGATTTGGCCTCAGATTGGCTTTGAGGATTGCAAAATTAGAAAAATTTTGTTGAAAAGCCAACAGATTGTTAAAAAAAAGAGTCGGGCGGGAGCGAGGCGGGGGATAAAAGACGGTCGCCCGCAGGGCTCAGGGAGCCTGCGGGCGACGGGTTGATATCGGGGCGAGGGGGTGGATTATTCGCCCTGTGTGAGGGTGTAGTTGAGGCCGGGAGTCTCGGAGGGCTGGAGGTCGGCGCCTACGAGTGTAATGGCTGAGTCTGAGTCGATAAGGAAGTAGAGGGTGTCGGCAGGAGCTGACTCGGATGCTTTGCTGACGAGGCGGAGGTGTTTCTTGCCGGCGGTGGCGGGGGTGGCGTCTTCAACGGTGAAGTTGCCTTCGGACTGGAAGGCCTGGCCGTCTTTGTATCCGTCGGGGCTGATGGAGTCGAAGTCGAGATAGGTCTGGGTGAGTTCGTAGTCGCCGTCGGTGTAGTCGAGGGAGAGGGTGTAGCGGATACCTGCGGCATCGGCTGCGGGGAGGATGCCGGTGTAGACTACGTCTTCGGTCTCGGTAGCGGTGGTGTCGGCGGTGGCGGCAGCGTTTTCGTCGGCTTTCTGGTTTGAGCCAGAGCAGGAGGCCATGAATGTCATGGCAGCGGCTGCTGCAACATAAAGAAGTTTCATGATCGAGTTAAAAAATTTTTCGGATGAAAATATGAAATAATATTAGTCAGTGGAATGCAGTTGGGGCGTGGATGCTGCCCTGCGGGCAAGCTGTCGTTATAACAACGGTGGCGGGCGGATTGTTTGCCGGTAATGAAAAAAATATGATCCTGCCGTGTGGGAGGATCATATTTAATATAATAATAAGGTGTCGGGGTGAGAAGACTCGAACTTCCGACCTCCACGTCCCGAACGTGGCGCGCTGCCAACTGTGCTACACCCCGAGCTGGCGCTTTAGCCTAAAAGCGCTGCAAAGATAGGCATTTTTTCTGAAACGGGCATCATCGGGGGCGAAATATTTTCGAAATCAGTTGAAGAGGCGCTCGATTTTGTGGATTGCTCCCGAGAGGCAGAAGACAACGACATGGTCGCCGGCCTCGATGCGGGTGTTGCCGGTCACGATCATTCCTTTGTTGTGGCGGATGAGTCCGGCGATGGTCATGTCGCGGCTGAGGTTGAGGTCTTTGACCGGGGCGCGAGTGATCTTAGATCCGGGTCTGACCTCGATCTCGGCCACGTCGGCATCGGCCAGGGCCATGAACTTGGGGGTGTCGGCATCGGCTTCGAGGAGGATCTGGAAGATGCGTCCCGAGGCGAGGAGTTTCTTGTTTATTATGGTGCTGACGTTGAGGTTTTCGGCTTCGGAGATGAACTGTATGTTTTCGACTTCGGCCACGGTCTTGCAGACTCCGAGCTCGCGAGCTGATACTGATGCGAGGATGTTGGTCTCGGAGCTGGCGGTGAGGGCGATGAAGGCGTCCATGTCGGTTATGCCTTCTTCGACAAGGATGTCGATGTCGCGGCCGTCGGCGTTGATTATTTTGGCGTCGGGACATCGCTCGGCGAGCCACTCGCAGCGGGCGCGGTCGCACTCTACGATCTTGAAGCGGTAGGTGTCGCCGGCCATGCGGACGAGGCGCACAGCTATCCGGCTACCGCCCATGATGAGACACTTGCGGATGGGGGTGCCGGTGTTGCCGCAGATGTCGCGGACGGTGTCGACATATTCGGGGGTGGAGGTGAAGTAGACTATGTCGCCTTCGCGGATGATGTCGTTGCCTCGCGGGATGATGGTCTCGTAGTTGCGCTTGATGGCGCTGACATGGAAGAAGCGGTGCTCCCGGCCTATATCCTTGAGGGCCATGCCGTTGATGATGGAGTTGGCCTGGATCTTGACACCGGCCACTATGAGGAGTCCGTCGTGGATCTCAAACCAGTTGCGTGTCCACGACCGCTTGAGGCTGAGCATGATCTCGCGCGCGGCGAGATATTCGGGATAGATAAGGTGGTCGACCCCCATGGCGAGGAAGAAGTCGCGGTTGTCTCGCAGCATATACTCGTAGTTGTCGATCCGCGCCACGGTGCGCTTGGCTCCGAGACTTTTGGCGATCGAGCAGGCGAGGACATTGTTGGTCTCAAAGGGGGTGACGGCGATGAAGAGGTCGCAGTGGGCGGCTCCGGCTTCCTTTATTGACTCGAAAGAGGTCGGCTTGCCCTGGAGTGTGAGGAGATTGAAGTTGGCATCGAGCTTGGCGAGATGGTCGGCATCGGTGTCGAGTATCGTCACGTCCTGCTCCTCGCGGGAGAGGAGTTTGGCAAGATGGCTGCCAACTTCACCGGCACCGGCAATGAGGATCTTCATTTTTCTTTTCGTGCTGATGAGACAATGGCGTCGGCAATGGCTTCGGCATCCAGACCGCAGAGTGCACGGAGCTCGGCAACCGAACCGTGGGAGATGAATCGGTCGGGTATGCCGAGGCGAATCACAGGCACTGTATAGCCGTGGTCGGCCAGCCATTCGAGCACGGCCGATCCCATGCCTCCGGAGCGGATGCCGTCTTCAACGGTGACTACGGGGCGTCCCGAGCGGCCTACTTCGTGGAGGATGGCCTCGTCGAGGGGTGAGGCGAAGATCATGTCGTAGTGGGCGGCTTCAACCCCTTGCGCCGCGGCTTTTGCGATGGCGGCGGAGGCCTCGGAGGCTATGGGGCCCAGGGTGAGGACGGCCACGTCGGCACCCTCGCGGAGCTTCTCGCCGCGCCCTATGGGGAGAGGGGAGGCGGGGGTGGACTGATCGGTCTCGTTGCCTGCGCTGCCGCGCGGATAGCGGATGGCGAGCGGCCCGCGGCGGTCGGGGGCGAGAGCTCCGGCCATCAGCCGCCTTAGCTGGGCGGGGGTGCGCGGGGCGGCAACGGTCATGCCTGGTATGTTGCGGAGATAGGCTATGTCGAACACGCCGTGGTGGGTGACACCATCCTCGCCCACGAGTCCGGCGCGGTCGATGCAGAATGTGACCGGGAGGTTCTGTATGGCAACGTCGTGGATGATATGGTCGTAGGCTCTCTGGAGGAAGGATGAGTAGATAGCCACAAATGGGCGGAGACCCTCTTTGGCCAGACCGCCTGCAAAGGTCACGGCATGGCCCTCGGAGATTCCTACGTCGAAGGTGCGGTCGGGAAACTCATGAGCCATCATGCTCACCGAAGTGCCGGAGAGCATGGCGGCGGTGATGGCAGCGACGCGCTCGTCGTTGCGGGCAAGCTCGACGAGGGTCGATCCGAAAATCTCCTGCCACTTGGGATCGGAGGGCTTCTCGGCGCGCTTGCCAGTGGCCGGATCGAAAAGGCCGGGAGCGTGCCATGAGGCGGGATCTTTCTCGGCGGGGGTATAACCCTTGCCCTTGACGGTGCGCAGATGGAGCAGGCGCGGGCCTTTCATGTCGCGTATGTCGGTGAGCACGCGGATTATTCGCCTGAGATCGTGGCCGTCAAAAGGCCCGAAATATCTTATGTCGAGACCTTCAAATATATTCTGTCCCTTGCTCAGGAGGCTCTTGATCGAGTTGTTGAAGCGGAGTATGCGACCGCGGTTGCGCTCGTTGATGAGATGCATGCGGTGGAGCCCGCGGTAGACGTTGTAGCGGAGGGCATTATAGCTCTTTGAGGTGTTGAGCCCGGCAAGATATGAATTGAGCGACCCCACGTTGGGGTCGATAGACATGTCATTGTCGTTGAGGATAATGAGGAGGTTGGCGGCCGAGTTGGCTGCATTGTTGAGTCCCTCGAAGGCCAGGCCTCCGCTAATCGACGCATCACCTATGACTGCAACAACATTGCGCTGATGGTCGCCGTCGTGCTGCCCTTTGATGCGGTTGGCTGTGGCCATGCCGAGGGCGGCGCTCACTGAATTGGAGGCGTGGCCGGCGGTGAAGGTGTCGTAGGGACTTTCGGCGGGAGATGGGAATCCGCTCAGTCCGCCCAGACGTCGGTTGGTGTGGAAAAGCGGAGCGCGCCCGGTGATCAACTTATGTCCGTAGGCCTGATGACCCACGTCCCACACTATCCGGTCGTCGGGTGTGTCGAAGACATAGTGAAGCGCAACGGTGAGCTCCACCGCGCCCATCGATGAGGCGAAGTGGCCGGGATTTACGCTGACTTCGGCAATCAGGAACCGGCGAATCTCGGCACACAGCGATTCGAGCTCGTCGAGAGTCATCCGGCGGATGTCGGCGGGCGTGGAGACCTTGCTCAGGAGTGGATATTCCGTCGGGTCTACCGGGCGGGGAGCGAGACTATTCGTCTGCTGACTGGCGTTTGTTTCGGACATATTTTTTCCAGAGAGGAACAAACACGACAATGCCCGACGCTATGATCACAAAGGCAACTCTCAGGTTAAAAGGCTGAGAGGCAACGACAAGATAGCATAGCGCGAGCCACAGGACAACTATACATACTGCCCTAAACTTTATGGAGCCGTTCATATAGCTGCAAAGTTACAAAACTTTTTTGTAACTACCCAACCCGCGCCCGCTGTAGATGGCGGGGCAGGGAAGGGTAAGGGTTGAGGCGGAGGCTCACTCGACCGACTCTATGTTGCGGTCGTAGTGGCGGGTCTTCTCGCCCCCGCTGAGACGGAGGACTGCGGTGAGCTGGATGCGGTTGTCGGATCGGAACTGATTGTCGCCGACCGAGTGCGATCGGTATGCAGTGCTATCGGTCACGCGTCTGAACCGCCCGCTTCCAAGATGCCAGGGAGAGTGCCACATAGCGAGCAGAAGCAAAGATCCCCGGCGGAGTGGAATGATCTTCTGGACCGAAACGGAGAATCCGTCGCTGGTGCCCCATCCTGTTTCCTGCGGAGTGACGTAAAGGCTCTGTTGTGCCGATCCGCTCACATAGACGGTCAACTTCCGGGCAATGTTGCTGTAGCTCACCCACCAGCTCAGGCCGGGCATAGTCTTGTGCCTCTCAAATCCCTGAGCGCGCGCACTCTTGCGTTCGATGCTTCCGTCGGCCGACAGGGCGAAATACCGGCTGAGGCTCCGATAATAGGAGAGATTGAATTTCAGGCTGCTGGCTGTTCCCTGCCTGTAGGTCTCCACCACATAGCAGTCGGGAAAACCTACGGCATCGTCTGTGTTCCATCCGGCCTCGCGCATCAAGAATGACTCTGATGTGGTGAGGGTATAGTCGATTTTAGCTGTGAGCCCGTTGTTGAAAAATCCGGTCAGAGTGAAATTATGGTTTAAGGCCGGCTTCAGCCCCGGATTGCCTTTTGTATAAAGTAGGGAATCGCGGAAATATCCGTAGTCCTGAATCTGACTTAGTCCGGGATAGAGCTGCTGGACCGTGTAGTTGAGCCGCAGGCCATTGTTGCGGCCGAAAAACCGGTTGACCCAGAGGCGGCCCCGCGGTCCGGCGTAGGTCTTGCTCTGCGTCCGGTTGGAACGATGGACGGTGCTCAGGCCTGCATATCCGCCAAGCGAGAGGGATCGGGATGGAAAATAGCTGAGGCTCACGGTGGAGCGGCTACGCAATTCATCCGTGCGGCTGTCGGAGATGTCGCCGTAGATCCGTGTCTGCTCATAACGGACGTCAGTAATGTATTCTGACAGGCCGTAGCTCAACTTGCGGTTCTTAGTGGTGTGGGCTATGTCGAAGCCACCCCAGAGGTAGCGTGAATTGTAATGGCTGCGGTAGCGGGTCGTGTAGCCGGTCGATCTGTCGGATCTATAGTCGTAGTCGCCGTTTGAAAAGTTGTAGCTGAGGGTTCCGTCGAGGGTCCATCGGTTTTTCAGTTTGCCCCGGTAGAAAGCTCCAATCGTGTGGCCTACGCTTTTGCTTTTATTATAGCTGTCGATGCCGACTGTGTCGCGGAGCGCGCTGCCGTAATCCATTTCATAGGCCATGTCGGTGATCTGACGGATATTGTCGGGACGGATGCGGTAGGTGAGCGACAGTGAGTGACGGTGGTTGATCTGGTAATCCAAAGAGGCGCTTGAGCTGACCGAGCGGACAAGCATATCCGAGGCCGGATCTTTCTTGCTCCGCGGAATCGAGGTCTCGGTGAGCGAATTGAGAGGATATTGGATAGAGTGGTAATCGGTCGACCCTGTCTGGCTGAAATCGTAGGATCCGCTTATGGCAACATTCAATTTCTCGCGGGTGTATGTGAACTCAGCAACGTCATTGCTGGAGTTGAACTCCCGGCCTTGACCGTTGTAGCCGTCGGGAAGGATCACGGCCTCACCCTTGACAACACCGTCGTAGCCTATATATTGCGGCTTGGTGTGATAATTGATCACAGCCTCATAACCGGCATATTTCCCGTCGGGAAAAGATATGATGTCGATCCTGTCGAAGCGCTTCGGATTCATACGTTTGATATAGTCGGCGCTTTTCTGCACGCTGTCAACGAGAATCACTACTTTGTCCGATCCGAGATATCTCACCTCTGTGCTCAACGGATCATAGTAGATGCCTGTGAGGCCCTTGAGCATCTCGCCGGCATCGCGTGATCTGTCGCGCATCGCCTTTGTGACGGTAACGCTCTCGCGGTTGCCGTGTCGCTCGGTAAGCTCTTTCACTACTGTCACTTCCATCAGTGTCTTCACCGAATCGGGATTTACAGAGTCGGCTGTAGCCGCGGCAAAGCCATTACGGAAGCAGAATATCGATATGCTTAACGAAAGCAGTAGGATCAGTGGGCTGTGATTTATCATTGTTGCGTAGGTTTGAAGGTTGATGTCTGTAATGAAGACACGCGACAATGATGTTTGTGACAGCCGATGGATCTTTTTTGCGGGCCTGTCCGTGAATAAGGCAATCGCCCCGCCTGATGGATTCAGGCAGGGCGATGAATGAGATAGCAATAAGCAGGCTGACTCAGATCGTGTGGAGTCAGAGCTGAGATTCGGGATCGAGGTTGGCGCTCTCGATATCGAGGAAGTAGCGGTAGGTGTCGACTTTGAGCTCGCCGCAGGCAGCATCGTCGGCAACGATGATTGCCTTGGGGTGCATCTGGAGCGCTGAGATGGTCCACATCTGGCTGATGCCGCCCTCAACGCCGTGGCGGAGTGCGCGTGCCTTGTTGTGGCCGTTGACAATGAGCATGACGCTCTTGGCTGCCATAACTGTGCCTACGCCTACGGTGAGAGCGGTCTTGGGCACGAGGTCAACGTTGTTCTCGAAGAAGCGCGAGTTGGCGATGATGGTGTCGTGGGTGAGGGTTTTCATGCGTGTCTTCGAGGTGAGCGATGATCCTGGCTCGTTGAAGGCGATGTGGCCGTCGGGGCCCACGCCACCCATGAAGAGGTCGATGCCGCCATAAGATGCGATCTTCTCCTCGTAGCGCTTGCACTCGGCTTCGGGCGACTCAGCGTTGCCGTTGAGGATGTTGACATTTTCGGGAAGGATGTCGATCTGGTTGAAGAAGTTGGTCCACATGAAAGTGTAGTAGCTCTGCTCATGGTCGCGGGGAATGCCGCAGTATTCGTCCATGTTGAAGGTTACTACGTTCTTAAACGATACCTTTCCCTCCTTATTGAGGCGGATAAGCTCCTTATACATACCGAGGGGGCTGCTGCCTGTGGGGCAACCGAGCACGAAGGGATGCTCGGGGGTGGGATTGGCCTCGTTGATTCGGGCTGCCACATAAGCGGCTGCCCACTTTGATACCTTGTCGTAGGAGGGTTGGATGATAAGTCTCATGACTGGAAGATATGAGTGTGGGGATGATTTAAGGGAATGATTATGCGCAAAGTTACTAAAAAAGTGGACAACGACAAAAAAAACCGACAGGCATAGAGCCTATCGGTCTTTATATCTTACGGAGCGGGATGCAGAAGCGTAGAAGTAGAAGTAAGGTAGCAGCGCTCCGGTTTATGCCTGATGTTATTCAGCCGGAGCAGCTTCAACAACCTCTTCGGCAACTGCAGCAACAGTGTCAACAACACCGGCGGTGGTGTCAACAACTTCGTCAACAACCTCGGCACCAGCGGCCTCGACATTTTCTGCAGCGTCAGCAGCAGCGTTGGTAGCTTCTTCAGCCTTGTTGCCGCAAGAGTAGAGAGCAGCGGAGAAGGCAACAGCGAGTAAGAAAACTAATTTCTTCATCTTTAAAGTGATTAATGTTGGGGTTTATAACTATTTGATAAGTCTTTTTGATGCTTGACTGATAGTGATTGTCAAAATCACCGCAAAGGTAATTCAGAAAATTGAGACACCAAAAGAAATTTTAGTATTTTTTTGTCGGAATGTTATTATTTGGTGAAAAAAGGTTAATTTGGATTTAGCTTTCGACACTCTGATTAACATTCAGGCCTCTTTTTCGTGCTTTGCGACGATGTGGTTGGCCATGGCCACAGCCTTGTTGATATGCTCGCATATATGATCGGCGCCGACCATCTTGTCGATACCCGAATGATCGAGCACCGTCCTCACCTGAGGGTTGACTCCCGACAGTACGACGTGGATACCCTCCTGCTTCGACGATTTGATGAGGATCTCGAGGTTGTGGACTCCGGTTGCATCTATGAAGGGCACCTTTCGCATACGGATTATGCGGACCAGAGGTTTCTCGGCCATCGACGTGCGCATGAGCTCATCGAATTTGGTGGCGATACCGAAGAAGAACGGACCGTCGATCTCATAGACCGACACACCACGGGCAACGTCGAGCACCTCGGGCTGCGCCTCCGTGCCCTCGGCAATGTCAAGCTCGCCTGAGTAGGCTTTGATCTGGGTGTTTTCCATCACGCGGCGCAGGAAGAGGATGATGGCCAGGAGCAGGCCGATCTCAATGGCGATGGTCAGGTCGAAGATCACCGTGAGGAGAAATGTCACGGCCAGCACCGATATGTCGCTCTTGGGATTGTGGAAGATGCTTCGCACGGTGCGCCAGCCGCTCATGTTGTAGGCCACAACGATGAGCACTGCCGAGAGGCAGGCCATCGGCACAAGATTGATAAGCGGCATCAGGAAAAGGAAGATGAGCAGGAGGACAATGGCGTGGATCACTCCGGCCACCGGTGTACGTCCGCCGTTGGTGATGTTGGTCATGGTGCGGGCAATGGCGCCGGTCACGGGTATGCCACCGAAGAAGGGCACCATGATGTTGGCTATGCCCTGGCCGATCAGTTCGGTGTTGGAGTTGGTGCGGCTGCCGGTGATACCGTCGGCCACGGTGGCCGAGAGGAGGCTCTCGATGGCACCGAGCACGGCGATGGTGAAGGCCGAGGGCAGGAGCAGGTTGATTGTCGACATATTGAGCTCGATGGAGTGAGGAGCCGGTATGTCGGTGGGCAGCGAGCCGAAGCGGTCGCCGATGGTCTCTACGGCCAGAGCCGGGAAGGTGTTCTTCAGGAGGGCGACGGCTGCCGTCACTACGATGATGGCGATAAGCGCGCCCGGGAGTTTCTTGCTGATGCGGGGCACGAGAGTGATGATCAGGAGCGACACGATGCCGACACCGACCGTCGGAAGATCGATATTGGCGAGGTTGCGCAGATACATCCCCCACTTGGGTATGAACTCGCTCGGGATACCGGTCAGACCCAGCCCGAGAAAGTCATTGATCTGGGTAGAGAAGATTGTCAGAGCGATACCGGCCGTGAAGCCGACCACAATAGGGTAGGGGATAAACTTGATGACTGTCCCGAGATGGAAAAGCCCGAGGCCGACCAGAATGACGCCGGCCATGAAGGTGGCTATGGCAAGACCTTCGAGGCCGTAGGTGGCGATGATATTGTAGACGATAACGATGAACGCACCTGTGGGGCCGCCTATCTGCACCGAGCAGCCGCCGAGAGCCGATACAAGGAAGCCGCCTATGATGGCGGTGATAAGACCGATGGTGGGACTCACACCCGATGCGATGCCGAATGCGATGGCGAGCGGGAGCGCTACTATGCCAACCACGATGCCGGCTATGAGATCTGCTTTGAAGCGCGAGGCATTGTAGCCGCGCAGTGCCGGTATGATCGCCGGCTTGTAGTCAATTGGCCCTGATAAATTCATGATTTGCTGCGATAGAAATTGGTTGGAAACTGAGGTTGACTGGGCTTGTAGTGATATCTCTCTTGATTTGAAGCCGCAAAGGTATGAATTTTTGGGTAAACGTGATAATAAATCTAAATAAATGTGAAAAATCGAAATAGAATCGTGGCTTTCATTTGTTATAGGGATACGAATTTCAATTACTACAGGGACATGAAAACCAAACTCAAACTTCTCGGAGCGGCCCTTCTTGCTGCCGCCTTGCTTCCTTTCTCGTCTGCAGCTCAGGGTGTAGCTGAAAATGATTATGCTTCCGACTCTCCTTTCTGGGGTCTGAGGGCATCTGTCGATGTGTCGTGTCCCGGCAAGTGGGGCGTCGGCAATCAGAAGTTCAAACTGTTTGGCCCGGGCGCCGGTGTGTCTCTGTCGGGTGTCTACAACAGGCCTCTCGGTGGCGGACTGTATGTCGAGCCGGGCATCGGCTTCTTCTATGACACGATGGACGCCGACTATGACAATAATCTTCCCGGTGGTCCGCTCGGCAATATCGACAGGCTCGATGCGTGGGTAGGCACATGGGGCATGAGAGTGCCGCTGATGGCAGGCTACAGAGTCGACTTCACTCCGGGCACGGCGCTGTTCGTCTCGACCGGACCGCAACTCGAGATTGGCTTCTCGTCACATCTGTCGGATGATATGCCGGGCGGCTCGTCGCTTGCCGGTGAGCTGTATGACAAGATGTTCCACCGCTTCGACTGCCAATGGAAGATCGGCGTGGGAGTGGCCTTCGGATATAACTATTATGTGGGGGTAGACGCTTCGCTCGGAATGGTCAATCTGGCCAAACAGGGTGGCAATGTCAATTTCCACCGCAATATTGTCTCAATTTCGGCCGGCTATAATTTCTGAGCGCGCCGCATTATCCGAGCGTGGACAGGAGCAGGGTGGATATCGACATATAGATCACCATGCCGATGATGTCGTTGGTGATGGAGATGAAGGGGCCGGTGGCCAGTGCCGGGTCGATCTTGAAACGCTCCAGCGTCATGGGCACGAATGTGCCGAACACCGAGGCAAAGAGCACCACCGCAAGCAGCGAGAGCGACACGGCTACCGTCGTGACCTGATGTCCGGCTCCGAGCTTAAGAAAATTGTAGCCGAATACAAGGAGCGAGATAATGCAGCCGTTGATCAGGCCTACCCCGAGCTCTTTGATGAGCTGGCGGGTGGAATTGCGTATGTCGAGCGAGCCGTTGGCCAAGCCCTGCACTACGATGGCGCTCGACTGGGTGCCTACATTTCCGCCCGTGCCGCCTATCAGCGGTATGAACAGGGCAAGGGTGGGATCGGCTGTGAATCCGGCCTCGAAGTTGCCGAGGATAAGTGAATTGCCTATTCCGCCGAGCATGCCGATGAGCAGCCAGGGCAGGCGCGCTTTGGTCTGGGTGAAGAGGGTGTCGTCGGTCTCTACGTCGCTCGACAGACCTGAAGCCAGCTGATAGTCGCGTTCGGTCGATTCGCGTACCCGGTCCATTACGTCGTCGACGGTGATGCGGCCCAGCAGACGGCCTATCGAGTCGACCACCGGCATTGCCACGAGATTATATTTTTCGAAATCGAGCGCCACTTCGTCGATCGGGGTGTCGGCTTTGAGTGCGACCGGGTTCTCCTCCATCACATGCTTGATCTTCGACACCGATGGGTGCGTGATGAGCTTTTTGAGCGGGAGCACTCCGCGCAGCTTGTTGTCGTCGTCAACCACATAGACATAATAGATCTCGTCCATATCCTCGGCCTGCATGCGCATCTCCTTGATACACTCCGGCATCGACCAGTTTTCGTTGACGGTGATCATCTCGGTGCCCATCAGGCCGCCGGCTGTGTCGTCGTCATATTTGAGCAGGTCAATGATGTCGCCTGCCTGCTCCACGTCGTCGATGTGTGAGAGGATCTTGTCGCGGTCGTCTTCGTCGAGCTCCTGAATGATGTCCACGGCATCATCGGTGTCGAGATGCTCGATAAACTGCTTTGCGATCTCCTCGGCGGGCATGTTGGCCAGGAGCTTGTGGCGGTCCTCCTCGTCGAGCTCCATCAGGACTTCGGCGGCAGTCTCCTCGTCGAGCAGGCGGTAGAGAAACTCGGCCTGATCGATGTCAAGATCCTGATACAGTTCGGCTATGTCGGCCGGATGGAGGTCGGCGAGCTGCACTCGGGCCGAGTCTTCATCGCGGTTTTCGATGATATATTTCAGACGTTCGATAAATTCGGGAGTAAGGATCACGGGACGGGAGCGAGAGAGGCGTTAGGTGGGGGATTGGCTGTTCAGGAATTGGGCTTGCGCGAGGCTGCCACCATATTGGTGAGCTCGATAAACTGCTCCACCGAGAGCTGCTCGGGGCGCATGGTCATCATTCCGGCGGCTTCGGGGGGGATGCCTGAGGGGCCGAACAGGCCTTTGACCGACGAGCGGAGCATCTTGCGTCGTTGGCCGAAGGCTGTCTTGACTATCGACCGGAATAGGGGCCAGTCGCAGCCGAGATCGGTCACCGAGTTGCGGGTGAGTCTGATCACGCCGCTTTTCACTTTTGGCGGCGGATTAAACACATGCTCGTCTACGGTAAAGAGATATTCAACATCATACCATGCCTGAAGGAGCACGCTCAGGATGCCCCGGGCTTTGCCCCCGGGAGGAGCGGCAAGGCGTTCGGCCACCTCCCTCTGCAGCATACCTGAGCAGCACGGGATGCGGTCGCGGTAGTCGAGGATGTGGAAGAAGATCTGCGACGAGATATTGTAGGGATAATTGCCTATGACACAGAACTGCTGCCCGTCGGGAAAGAGGGCGCCCAGATCTGTGGTGAGAAAATCTACCGGCAAGATGCGTCCGTCCTTGTCGAGCTCCGGAAACTCCCGGTGGAGATATTCGACACTTTCACCGTCGATCTCCACTACGGTCAGATCGTGGCCCTTGTCGAGCAGGAAACGTGACAGGAATCCCATGCCGGGACCTACTTCGATCACGGGGAGCCCGACGTAGTCGTCGAGCGTTGCGGCAATTCGGCGGCCGATATTGGCATCTGTCAGAAAATGCTGGCCGAGCGCTTTCTTAGCTCTTACCTGTTGCATGGTGATGATGGTCGGTTTGCAATTATGCGCAAATTTAGCAAAAAATATTTATTTACCGGACGGATTGAGGCGGGTGGGACGCTTGGGACGCGGAGGCGCCAGAAGCCAGCGGGCTAAGGCCGCTCCTCCGTGGCCTGTCAGGCGGGTAATGAGATAGGCGAGATGGGTGGCGAGCCGGTCGGCGGGCGCTGAGGCTTCGAGGGCTTCGTCGAGCGTGGTCGAAGCGATCTCCGTGGCGCCTTCGCGGGCAAACAGAGCGGCTACGATGGCGCGCCGGGCGTGGAGATATCTCAGATCCTGCTTCAGCGAGGCCGAGGCAAGGGTGCGACGCATCGAGTCGAGTGCAGCCCGCAGGGTAGGGGCATCTTTCGAGTATGACGAGCCGGTGATGGAGTCTGCGCGCGGCAGGACGGTCACCGTGGGCTCGCCGGTGAGCTTTCGGGGGGCCGAGGCGTTGACGGCCAGACGCAGCCCGAGCTCATAGTCGTTCCACCGGGTCAGCTCCTCGTCCCATCCTCCGCATCGGTCAATGAGCCATTTCCGGGCGGCATAGCGCTGGGTCGACAGTGTGGCGTGGAATATATGGCTGTAGATCAGCGGCTCCTCGCCGGGAGTTGATTTTACCGTTGTCCATCCGTCGGGATCGCGCATGGCGACGTCGAAATACAACAGGTCTGTGTCGGGATATCGCTCAAGCCAGGCGGCGATGCGTGAGAGGTGGGTCGGGTGCATGATGTCGTCTGAATCGAAAAACACCACATACTGATCTTCCGATCCGGGAATTTCGCGCAGACCCCGGTTGCGAGCCGCCGGGGCGCCGGGTTTCGGCTCGGTCAGTAGCACCGCGTTGATCTCCGGATGGGCGACAATCCATTGTCCTACGGTCTCTGCTGTTGAGTCAGTCGAGCCGTTGTCGACGATTATCAGCCTGTCGGGCAGACGGTTCTGTGCTGCTACTGAGTCGAGTGTCGAGCCGATAAGCGCGGCGCGGTCCCGTACCGGTATGATTACATTTATCTCCATTTCGCCACAAAGTTACTAAAATGGTTTAAAAAGAAGATGGTTAAAGACGGTATTAATTCCCGTCGTGGGCTCGGCTCTGTCTTTTAGCTACCGTCCCACCGGGTAGCGATCTGTCTCGTGTTATCCGTTATCC
>CAYWWE010000011.1:0-16362 GCA_964461785.1 uncultured Bacteroides sp. | reverse complement strand
TATCCTTTTGGCGGACTGACCGAGGAGGCTTTTGTCAGGCCCGAGATCGAGGCACTTGCTTCGGAGTTTGATCGGGTCGTGGTGGTGCCTGTCTCGGAGCGTGGCCCCGTGGCCTCCGGATTGCCGGCAAATGTGGTTGTCAGCAGGGACATAATCGATAATGAGGCGTGGCGGCAAAAATGGCTCAGGCCGTTGAGGCATCCGTTGGCCATCATGTCGGGGAGCGATGATGTGAGGTATGCGCTGGCTGCGGCGGTCGTTGCCCGTGCCCTTTCGGGAATTGTCCGTGAGCTGGGTCTCCGGCCCGACGATACCGTGATGGAGGCTTTCTGGTTTGACTTCCCGGCTTCGGCTCTTTGCAGGCTGCATCGCCGGTTTGGGTTCAGGTATGTTGTCCGCGCCCACGGATATGATGTCTACACCGGTCGGGCTCCACGGCAGCGGGCGCGGGTCATTGCTGCCTCCGACGGAATATATGCCGTAAGCGACGCGGGAGCCGCTTATCTGAGGGATCATTTCGCTCAGGCAGCTGATAAAATCCACACGGCATATCTCGGAGTGGACACGGATGTGGACGAGACACGCCACTCGCCTTTCGGGAGCAAAACCGTCAGGATCCTAACCGTTGCTCAGGCCATTCCGCGCAAGCGGTGCGGGTTGTGTCTGAGCTTCGCACATTCGCTGGCTGTGGCTCGCCCCGGATGGTCGGTAGAGTGGACTCTGATAGGCGATGGCCCTGAGCTCGAGGCGGTCAGGGCTCAGGCCGAAACGTTGCGCCGTGACAACTTTAAGGTTGCCATCGCGGGGGCGCTCGGCCATGGGGAGGTGATGGATTATTACCGGACGCAGACGGTAGACTGGCTGATGCTGCTGAGCGATGAGGAGTGTTTCGGCCTCGTTATTTCTGAAGCGATGGCTCATGGAGTGCCGGTGATCGCTACCGATGTGGGAGGCGTAGGGGAGTCGGTCGACGACACTTCCGGCCTTTTGCTGGCTCCTGATCCCGAAGCGGAGGAGTTTGTCAGGGGCATACTGCCCTATCTCGACAGCCGGATGCGCTATGATCTGCTCTGCGAGGGCGCGCGGCGTAGAGCCGAGGAAAAGTTTGACGCCAAGTCGCTCCGCCGGAGCTGGGCGGCTCATCTCAGATCGTTGTTGCCATGAGTGATCCGGACATATCGGTTATTGTATTGACCTATAATCAGGAGGCTACCATCGGGCGGACACTCGACAGCGTCCTCCGGCAGTCGACAGGACAGTTCAGCTTCGAGATCGTGATAGGCGATGACGGGTCGACCGATTCCACCCGCGCCATCTGCGAGGAATATCGTAGCCGCTATCCCGACATTATCCGCATCATGCCTCCGGCGCCAAACAAGGGGGTCGTCGACAATTATTTCGACACGCTCGCGGCTTGTAGAGGCCGATATATAGCTGATTGTGCGGGCGATGACTACTGGCTTGACCGGCAGACGCTGGTGTGCCTCGCAGGGTGGCTTGCTTCTGATCCGCGAATTTCGATTGCCTACGGAGCGTGGGCGGAGGTGTCGCCCGACGGATCCACAATCAGGCATTGTTATCCCTACGGGCGAGGCGAAGAAGCTGTCGTTGCCCCCGGCGCAGATCTGCTCGAACCGCTGCTGGCCCACCGCAAGCCGCTCACCGTCCACCTTTCGGCAGCTATGTATCGGGCATCGGTGCTCCGCGAGGCTATAGCGGAAAACCGTGGCATGGTGATCGACCGCAGATTCGGATGCGAGGATCTACCAGTCCTTGCGGCTGTGCTGTCGCGAGGACTGGCGGCTTATATCCCGGCCACATTTCTGGCCTACACCGTGGGAGCACAGACGATCACCAATCCCGCCGGAATCGGTCGCGCTCTGGAGTTTTATTCCTCTACGGTGAGATGCACGGCTGTCTTGGGCCGCCATTACGGAGTGAAATCAAGAGCGCTCGACAGATATTTCAGATCGAGGATAGTGTATCTCGCCAAGCTCGCCCGCCATATCGGGACTGCCGGAGCGAGGCACACGGTAGAGGAAACGGCCCGGATCGCGGCCCGGTCAATGCCGCTTCTTGCCCGGCTGCTGCTCATTTACTCCAGAATCCGGGGCTGAACAGTATCAGGACGGTAAAGAGCTCCAGACGGCCTATGAGCATCAGCAGCGAGAGAATCCACTTGCCGAGATCGGGAATGAGGTCGTAGTCGCCGCCGTAGCCGGTAAATCCGGCGCCAAGACCAATATTGCTCAGGCAGGAAAATGCGCTGAAAAACGAATCGACTACCGGCACTCCACAGGCTGTGAGGATCATGCCGCCGACGGTGAATGTCATGACGTAGAGGCATAGGAAGATGATGACCTTCGTGACGATGTGTCCCGGCATGGTGCGTCCGTTGATGCGCACGTTCATCACATCGTGGGGATGGAGACTCTTGTAGAGCTCGTTGCGGGTGCCCTTGAGGAGAAACAGAAGGCGGTCGATCTTGGCGCCGCCGCTCGTGGAGCCTGCACATCCACCGAAAAACATGAGTATGAATGTGATCGAGAGGACAAATGGCCCCCATGCCTCGAAGTTGCGCGCCGTGTAGCCCGTTGAGGTGATGGTGGATACGATCTGAAACAGCGGGTCGATCGTCACCGAAGCAATGCCGTCGTACTGCCCGAGCGACACTATCGAGATGACAAACAGGACGTAGGAGCCCAGGATGATGTAGATGTAGGCGCGTAACACATCGTTGCTCCACAGGGCTTTGGGCTGCCCTATCGAGGCCTTGTAGATGAGGCTGAAGTTTACGCCTCCGAGAAACATGAACACGATCAGCACGATATCCGTATAGTAGCTGTCCCAGTAGGCAATGGATGGACTGGCGCTGGAGAAGCCACCGGTAGAGATGGAGGTGAAGGTGTGGCACAAAGCCTCGAAAGCCGACATCGGCCCCAGCATGAGCATGATGAACAGGCCCACCGAGAGCACTATGTAGATGCCCCAGAGGCGCATGGCGGTCTGGGAGATCCTCGGCCTGATCTTGTCGTGGGTGATACCTGTCACTTCGGCGTTGAACATCTGCATGCCCCCCGACGAATTAAGCATCGGAAGCACAGCCAGGGTAAATAGTATGATTCCCATTCCTCCGAGCCACTGCATCAGGCATCGCCATATTATCGCTGCCGGCGACGACGAGGAGATGTTGGCGACGACCGTTGCGCCGGTGGTGGTGAAACCCGACATCGCCTCGAAAAAGGCATCCGTCATATCCAGTGGCTGGATGTCGCTCAGAATGAACGGAAGCATGCCGAACAGCGAAAACACCACCCAAACGAGCGAGGTGAGCAGAAAGCCTTCGCGCTTGCCCATGTCGGTGCGCGAGGGGCGGACGAGAAATGTTGCCCCAAGACCGGCCGTCAGGGTGATGACCGCGCTGACAAGGAAGGCATCAAGGTCTTCATCGCCGGTCAAAAGGGCCGTGACTACAGGCACGCTCATGAAGACTGCTTCGATAATGAGCAGCCACCCGAGCACCTTCACGATCTGAAGATAGTTGATATGCCGTATTGTGCGTTTGAAATGTATTGACACAGGACTTGCGTGTTATTGGACTTTTGACACTGGCGGAATCTCTCCGCGCCGACGCCCGAGTGTGAAGGCAAAATGGGGCAGACCGTCGGGATAGCGGTCGCCGAGTCTTTCGCCCAACTGCTCGCGGGGGCCGGCATTGTAGATCGCGATAATGTTGCGGTAGGAGGCCGGATCGATTATGGCGAGAATATCCTCCTTGGTGAGCGCATCGGCGGCAAGGAAATCGGCCAGATGATTATAGACGGTAGTCGTCGTTATGCGGCGCATGGCTGCTATCTCGGCGGGGGAGTTGCCTCGCCGGAGCAGGAAGAGCGTGTCGTTGCGCGAATGTTCGATGACCGGCTTATATCCCCTGACAGCTCCTGCAAGAGCTTTGGCTACCGGGCGCCAGTAGGCCACGGCCTTGCGGTCGCTTATCCCTTCGACCTCCGCAAACTCCTGCAGGGTCGACGGCAGCCTCGACACGATGGCCATCAGCGTGGGATCAGACATCACCATATAGGCCGGAATGTTTTCTTTTGCGGCCAGTTTGATCCTTACCTCCCTGAGTGCGGTCTCGGCAGAGCGGGCCGGTCGCTGGGGCCTTGTGTCAGCGCGCCGGTATTTTTTCGATGCCTGGCCGTCGGTGCGGGATAGCATGATCGGCTCGGTCGAGAACAGCAGCCGACGACCGTAGGGAGTGACCGTCAGATGATTGGATCGGTCGTAGGCAATATCTACAATCCCGAGCTGCACCATCTGGAGGATCACCGACTGCCAGGTGGCGACATCGGTGTCGCGACCGGCACCGTAGGTCTTTATCCGATCGAATCCGCGGCTCACTAGATCGGCTCTCGACGACCCGCGCAGAATATCTATCAGCATCGTCGTGCCGGCCTGCTCATTGGTGCGCACTATCGCCGAGAGGGCTTTTCGCACCTCGGTCGAGGCATCATATCTGACCGGTGGATCAAGACACACGTCGCAGTTGCCGCAGTCATGCTCAAGAGTCTCGCCGAAATAACTGAGCAGCATACGCCGGCGGCACACACGGGCCTCGGCATACTGGCTCATGCGCTGGAGCTTCTCAAGATTGACGGCCGTCTGCCCGCTGTCCATCGCGAATTTGCGCAGGGTGATGAGGTCGGCCACGGAATAGAACATGACGGTTTCGGCCGGCATACCGTCGCGCCCGGCTCGTCCTATCTCCTGATAGTAGCTCTCTATGCACGACGGCATATTGTTATGCACTATCCATCGGATATTGCTCTTGTCTATTCCCATGCCGAAAGCCACAGTGGCCACCACCGCCTGAAGCTCTCCGGAGCGGAAACGGCTCTGCACGTCGAGCCTTCTTGACGGATCCATTGCGGCATGATAAGGCTCCACACGGTAGCCCATCCGCTTTAGCTCGGTGGCCACGCTCTCGGTGGTCTTGCGTGCCAGACAGTAGACTATTCCGGTGTCGGAGGGATAGCGGTCGATGAGTGATGAGATGACATCCTGACGCCTCCGCGGTGTGGCTCCGGTCTCGACCCTCAGTGATAGGTTGGGGCGATCAAACGAGGTGATGATCACGTTAGGATCGACGAGTCGCAACTGCCGGGCTATGTCATCGCGGGTAAGGCGGTCGGCTGTAGCGGTCAGGGCAACGATCGGTATATCGGGACGGCGGAGGCGTATCTCGGAGAGGCGGGTGTAGTCGGGTCTGAAATCATGCCCCCACCGTGAGATGCAATGTGCCTCGTCGATGGCTATGAGGCTGATAGGAATGTCGCTACGCCAGCGCGGCAGATCGGTCAGCAAGCGCTCCGGCGAGATGTAGAGCAGCTTGATATGGCCAGCCCCTACAGCTTCGGTTACGGATCGGTTCTCCTCGTCGCTCTGGAGTGAGTTGATTGTGGCGGCGGGGATGCCGTTGGCTATCAATGCCTCGACCTGATCGCGCATAAGCGACAGCAATGGGCTGACAACAATAGTCATGCCGGGCAAGATGAGCGCAGGGATCTGGAATGTCAGCGACTTGCCCCCGCCGGTGGGCATGAGCACCACAGTGTCGCGTCCGCGAAGCACCGACAGGATGATTTCGAGCTGGCGCGGGCGGAACGTGGTATAGCCGTAGAATCGGCGCAGCATTGTAGTGGCCTGAGCCTGCAGCTGAGAGTCGGTCTGATCCTGATATCTTTGCATCGGTAGGGTTTTAAAATGCGTTCTGCTCGCCTCGTAGGGCATTGTAGACTGTGCGGACCATTATCTTCAGGTCGAGGAGGAGGCTCCAGTGCTCGATATACCACACGTCATATCTCACGCGCTTCTCCATCTGCCAGAGCTGACGCGTAGCGCCCCGGTAGCCGTTGACCTGAGCCCATCCGGTGATACCGGGTTTCACCATGTGACGAACCATATATTTGTCGATGAGCTGCGAATATTCTTCGGTGTGACTGAGCATGTGGGGGCGCGGGCCCACGAGGCTCATATCGCCTTTCAGGACATTCCATAGCTGGGGCAGCTCGTCGATAGATGTGTGGCGCAGGAAGTTGCCTACTTTCGTCTTGCGTGGATCGTCTTCGGTTGCCTGCATCTTGTCGGCCTGGGGGTTGACTCGCATGGTCCTGAACTTCAGACATTCAAATTCACGTCCGCGATAGCCGGTGCGTTTCTGCCTGAAAAAGACAGGACCCGGGGAGGAGATCTTGATGGCGGTGCCGACGGTGAGGAGGACGATAGGCGACAGAAGGATCAGCGCGCCGGAGGCAATGATGTCGAAAGATCGCTTCAGGATCCTGTTAGGCATGCTCTGGAGGGGGTTGCGCCTGATAGACATGACCGGCATTGATCCGAGAGCCGTGAGCTCGAATCCGCGCTTGAAGTAGCCGTTGAGGCGCGGGACATAGTAGAACTGAAGCATATTGTCGTCGGCCATACCGACGACACGTTTCATCGAGTCATCGTCATCCCCCTCTAAGGCATAATAAATCTCATCCACTTCGCCCCCGTCGGCCAAATATTGTTCGAGGCTGTCTATATTGCCCCGGTATATCGCTTCCGGGACGTATGGCTCGGGCTTGTCATCGTATATTCCCACCACCCTGAAGCCGAATCCATAGTCGGTATTGATCTCTTCAAGCAGGCGCAGGCCGGTGGAATTGGCACCTATGATCACCACATTGGAGAAGTTGCCTCCGTGGCGCCGGTATGTCTTGATGATGATGCGGCTGAGGGTCCACCACAGGGGGAAGGCGATGAAACAGATGCCGTAGAAGATGGCGAATGCCGACCAGGGCACGTCGTCGATCCCGACAAAGTAAAGCGACGAGATAAACAGAAGGGCGTGGGCTCCGACACCTCTCAGGGCGTTGGCAATCACATGATCCATCTGGATCGTGCGGCTCTTGTGGGTGTTGCTCAACCAATAGGCAACGGGAATATACGTCAGGTTTCCCAATAACCACACCGTACGTCCGGCTGTCTCGACCAGCGATGGCTGGAGCCAGCCCGTGATCAAGAAAGCGAGATTGAGTATGATGAAGTCGAGGGCGGTGAGGATATAGTGGATATATCTTCCGTAGCGGCCCTTCCGTATGATTCCGGCCATGCGGGGGTAGGGATAGGTACAGACATAATCATCACCCCTGCCGGAGGAGTGAGTTCAAGGTCCGGCAGGGGGGATGAAAAGATTGGATAGGATCAATTCTTAGCGTCGATCTCGGCAATTTTCTTGCGGAGATCTTCTATGTCGTCCCGGATGGCCTGCATCTTGCGTTCCATCTCGCGGAGCATCGCGTCGCCGTTCTTGCTCTTGGCGGTGAGGAAGCCCATATTGTTTTCGTAGGTCTGAAGCTCCGACCTACGCTGTTCGAGCGTGCGGGCCAGACGTTCGCGCGAGTTGTTGCTGCCGCTGTCCTGACGTTCGTTGCCGGCGTGATCGTTGCGCTGGGAGCGATGACGGCTCTCGTTGATGCCGAGCTTGTCAAACAGCTCCCCAACAACTGTGCGGTAGGCCTCCTGAAGTTTATCTTTATCGCGGAAGGGTACGAAACCGATTGTCTGCCATTTGGCCCTCAGCTCTTTCACTGCGTTTATGGCTTCGGCGCGGGGTGTCGCGCTGTCGTCGGCGTTGAGGGCTCGGAGGGTGTCGAGAATCTCACGCTTTGCCTTGAGGTTGGCACGCTCCTCGCTGCGGGTATCGGTCACTTCCTTTTTCTTGCGGTCGAAGAAGAAGTCGCAGGCGGTCTGGAAACGGTGCCAGATAGCATCGCTGTGGCGCTTGGCCACGGGGCCTATCGTCTTCCACTCTTTCTGGATCTTGACGAGCTCGTCGGTGGTCTTGCGCCAGTCGGTGCTGTCTTTCAGGGCTTCGGCTCGCTCACAAAGGGCGGTCTTGCGGGCAAGATTGTCCGAAAGCTCGTCTTTCATGGTGCGGTAAAATGCGGCCTTGGCTGCAAACAGGCGGTCGCAGGCGGCGCGGAAGCGGTTGAACAGGGCTGTGTTGACTTTGCGTGAGGCAAACCCGATAGTCTTCCATTTGGCCTGGAGGTCGAGCACTTCCTTAGTTACATTCTCCCAGGCGGAATATGTTGTGGCGGTGGTAAACTCGATGGCCTCAACCTTATTGCAGAGCTCGGTCTTGGCTTCCTCATTTGCGCGCTCCGACGCCTTGCGCTCCTCAAAGAATGCCTGATAGCGCTTGTTGATCGATGCCGAAGCATCCTTGAAGCGGGCCCATGTCTCCTCGCGGATCTCTTTGGCCACGGGGCCAACCTCGCGCCATTTGTCGTGAAGATCCTGAAGGCGTTTGAATGCGGTGATCACATCCTGTTCCTCGACAAGGCGGTTGGCTTCGTCGATGAGAAGCTGTTTCTCCGAGAGGTTTTTCTTGAAGTCGTAGTCGCGAAGCTCCTTGTTGACTTTCCACTGGTCATAGAAGTGCTCCACAGCCTCCTGATATTTCTTCCATATCTCGGCAGCCTTTGATGCCGGCACCTCGCCTATGGCCTTGAACTCGGTCTGCAGATCTTTAGCGCGAGGATAGTGGCGGTTGACATTGTCGGTGTCCGAGCTCATGGTCAGGAGCTCGTCGATGATGGCGAGTTTGAGCGTCAGGTTTTGCTCGCGCTGTGCATCTTGCTCGGCGCGCAGGGCGGCTTTCTTTTCCTTTATCTGATTGAGGAGGGCTTTGGCCGTCTCTTCATCGGGATCCGGTTCGGGAACGAAGGCCTCCGGATCGTTGCCGGCGTCGATAAATGCCTGTCTGGCTGTAGCAAGCATATCATTATGGCCTTGATAGAAAAGTTGCTTCATCCGGGCCACTTCGTCGGAAGAGACATCGGCTGCGGGTGCCTCGGCCAGCTCCGAAAGACGCGCCATCACTTCAGCGCGGGTCATCGGCTCGCGGGTGTCCTGAGCTTCGGCAGTCTCGGTTTCGGCGACCTCAGCCATAGCGTCGGCTACGAGTATGTCATCGGCGGCGGGAGCTTCGGCGGCAGGGGCGGCGGCAGCTGTTTCAGGAGCTGCCTCAGGGGCGGGGGTAGGGGTCACTTCGGCTTCCTGATGAGCCGTGTGAAGATCGTTCAATTCCATAGCAGAAATGAGGTTAGGGGGTAATAAGGGAGGGCCGCAAGGCTCGGCATTTAACTCTTTGATGCGCCGCCGTGCAGACATTGTCGGCCAAATATAGTGATTTTATCGCCGCTGGCCAAATTTATGAGTGGTTTTTTGCGACAGGGCGGACAATGAGTGTATTTTTCCGCTATTTCTTGCGGCTACTCATGTGCACCGTAATCTTTCCAACCGGATTGCCGAAACTACATTCCGCCTCAACCATAGTGATTCCGTTGATGGGTTTCTCGCCTTCGTATGAGGTGGTTGCGGGATAGATCTTAAATCTCACGTTGCCCGGCGAGGTGAATGTGAGGTAGAATTTCTTACCATCCTTGGAGAAGCATACCTCCTGCCCGTCGGTCGTTACGTCGGCGGTGGTGCCAGCTATCCATGATACGACAGATTTCGGGTCAAGCAAAGTTATCTCGTCTTCGATCTCGAGAGTATTGTCATCGATCAGCGTAAATCTGCGGAAAGCCGATTCGGCCTGATCTTTGTAGAGAGATGTCATGTCGAGCCTTGCCGAGGGGGTCGATGCCTCAGGATGCTCCTCGCATACAAAGGCTCTGCCGTCGGCATTCTGAAGCTGGTGGTCAATGTTGATGGTATTGTGGGAGAAATTGTTGTTGCGGAAGTAGTTCCAGCGCTGACCCCCAACTTTGTAGTCCCAGAACCCGGGGAGCGCGTAATCGTCGGCTCCAAGATCCTCGGTCCAGCAGATTCCGTCGCTCTCCACAAGGAAGGTGCCGCAGTCCATTTGCTGATGAGCCTGATTGGGTGTGCCTCCTTTCGCGATGAGGAACAGGGAGCCTTCCTTATCCCGGTCGCCGTTGAACACAATTATGTCGTTGATGGTATTGTGATAGACCTCCATCGTGGGAATCTGGCGGCTTTCCACGCTCTCAGCAGCGTCAAACCAGGGTAGGGATAGGAAAAACATCTGGTTTTCCGTCAAGTCGTCGGCCACAACCTTGTTGAGTTCGTTGCGATACCACTCGGCCACTTCCGGCTGACCGTAATATTTGCTGAAAAAGAAATATGCCGGAGTGTTTGACGGATCCTTGCCGGCATTGGCAAAATTGAAGACACGGCCCGAAGGGAGGAGGGTGCGCTTGCTGTAAAGAGCCGTGCGCTCCAGTCCCGGCAGGCTGGCTATTCCGCCCCGGCCATTGTCGTTGTCTGCCACAGCTTTAAGATATGCCGAGAGATAGGTCGTTGTATAGTTCCAGTAGGCCGGCCCCTCATAACACACCCCGTCGGGGGCGAAATGCTTGAGGCAGTTGGGCATGTAGAGGGCCGCATTGTCCAGCACCGTCGCAGCTTCTTCCGGATAATCCTCGGCAATGGCGAGGGCGGCCAGAGTCATGCCTGTGTTGCAGACGACATTCCAGTTTGTCTCACGTTTGGCCCAACTACCCTGCCCGCCGTTTTCATATTCGGCCAGCACGAGTGCTATTGCTCTGTCATAGAGTGTTTTTCTTACTATATCTTTGGTGGACTGGGGGAGAATATCATAAAGCCAGTCGTAGGCAATTGCTACGGCCGCCGACATCTCAGCCGTGTCAAGATAATGGGCCGGATTCCAATCAGGATAGCCACATACCCACAAGAGGGTCTCGTTGGCTGCATCGGCATATTTCCGGTCGCCCGTGAGCCTATACATGAGAGCTAATGTGCCGAGACGGTTGAGATATGCGCGTGAAGTCCAGAGTATCGCTCCATATTTATCTTTGGCATAAGAGGTCTGAGGAGCGTCGATCAGCGAATCGGCTTTTGTCCGTAGGAACTCGGCCAGTTGCCGTGCCTGAGAATCCTGATCTATCAGGGTTTTTACAGCCGGTTCTTCGGCTTTTGTGAACAACAGGCGTGGATGTTCGGGAAGGAAGCGATCCTGAGCGCGTAGATTGGTTATGGCGATAAGCAGGAGCAGAAATACTGTGATGCACTTCTTCCCGGCAGGTAATGGCAGGAACCGGCTGATGCGATTCATAGCGATAGATTTAAAGTTGAAATATGAGAGAATTATTTTTCCGGATCAAGCTGGTCGAGGAGAGATGCTACCACCTCGGGGTAGTGGAGTGGTTCGAGAGCACGGACATGGCTCTCTACATCGGCAGCCGTATCTTCCGGCAGCACGTCTACTTTGGCCTGAAGGATGATCTGACCGCTGTCGTAGTGCTGATCTACATAGTGGATAGTGATGCCGCTCTCCCTGTCGCCGCAGGCCACCACGGCTTCATGCACATGATGACCATACATTCCTTTTCCGCCATGGCGGGGCAGGAGCGAAGGGTGGATATTGACAATCCTACGGTCAAATTCCCCGACCATCCATTCCGGAATCATGCCGAGATATCCTCCGAGAGCAATAAATCCGATATTGCGGGATGAGAGCAGAGAGGTGGTGAAGGATCGGTCGGAAAGCTGGCTGCGCTTGATCACCTCCACGTCTACGCCGAGTGCCTGAGCACGTCGGATGACTCCGGCATCGCTGCGGTCGGTGACAACGAGAGCCACTCGATGACGGCTACCGGGTTGATTGATGCGACGTATGATTGCTTCGGCATTGCTGCCTGCTCCGGATGCGAAAATTGCCAGGTTCATCTTGCAGTGGTGAGGGTGATGGTTGTGAGATGGAGAATTGTGGAAAGATAGCGGAAGCAAAGTTAAGCATTTTGATCGAGATGAGGCGAAGGAATGAGAATTTTGACGAAAAATGATCTTTGTGGCAGCCCCTGCTTAATCTATTTGCCAGCATTATCTGTTTTAGATCTATAACTTACTTAATTGTCATACCCACATCACCGATTTTTAACAATGAAGAAAACTGCAATTCTCCTTCTGACAGCGCTCACGGCAGGTGGCACCCCTTTCGTGGCCAACGCACAACACGACGGACGACTTCAGAAGGGAGTCACCACAGTAGTGAACGGCGATACTATTGATGCGTCGCGGGTCGAGAAACACCTGAAAGCCAATGCCCCTTCAGCCCCCAACGACAATGGCCTGCCCCGGTTTGCCATTGTTGGTAAGGATCATAAATATTACATAGGTATTGGAGCGCAGTTCCTCGGTGAGGGGGTGTATGATTTCGGCGATAATCTGTCGTCGGCCACGCTCTTCACTCCGTCGGCGCTGACTCCGTCCACTCCCGGCAACCGCAGCTCCCTGATGTTTGGCTGGCAGACTTCGTCGGTCTACCTCAATGTCGTTGCTCTGCCGGGCACCGCAGATCAGGTGGGGGTATTCTTCAAGGGTAATTTTATGGGAAATGACAACGGCTTCAACTGTTATCATTTCTATGCCAGATACAGAGGTCTCACCGTGGGCTACACCAGCAGCGTGTTCACCGACGGAGCGGCTGAACCGATGACTATTGACTTCGAGGGGCCTAACGGTTATCCTTATCTTACTCTTTTCACAGCTTCATGGACACAGAAGTTTACCGATCATATCTCCGGAGCCATCGGCATCGAGGCTCCGACGGCCTCGTTGACAACCGGAGACCATACGGCTACTGTCAACCAGCGCACGCCGGCCATACCGCTCTATATCCAGTACGGTTACAACGAAGGTAATTCACACATCAGGCTGTCGGGCATAGTGCGACCTATGCAGTACCGCAATCTGGAGCGCGGAGCCAACTCCACGCTTACCGGTGTGGGAGTCCAGTTGTCGGGCATGACTCCGTTGGGTGGGCCGCTGACATTCAGCTACAATGCGGCCTACGGACGCGGCATCGGCTCCTATCTTCAGGATGATAACGGACTGGGCCTCGACGCCGTGGCCACTACCGATCCCGGCCGGATGGCTACTGTCAGGAGTATGGGTCTGACGGCCGGTCTCAACTGCGTCCTGACTTCACGGCTCTCGGCCAATCTCGTCTACAGCCATCTTACCAACTGGATGCCTGACAAGGCGATTGCCGACGGAAGCCAGTACCGATATGGCGATTATATGGCTGCCAATCTCATTTACTCGATCAACCGATTTGTCTCGGCCGGCATAGAGTATGACTACGGTCACCGTAAATCATTTGACTCGGCATCGCTCCACGCCAACCGCCTTCAGGTGCAGTTTGGAGTGACATTCTAAGCGCATATATAATTGAAGATCAGGCGCTGATCACATCCTGCGAGGATAAGATCTGCGCCTGATCTCATGTAGCCCGGAGCGGAATCGAACCGCTATCTAAGGTTTAGGAAACCTCTATTCTATCCGTTGAACTACCAGGCCGTTTTGATTCGTGACTGCAAAGATAATCAAAATTGCCCACAATATGGTCTGCGGATACGAAAAAATAGATTAACTTTGCGTATATGGACAGATTTGACGTCACTATTCTCGGATGCGGATCGGCCACGCCGACACTCCGCCATCATCCCTCTGCACAGATCATCAACCACCGCGACAGGCTCATGCTTGTTGACTGCGGCGAGGGGACTCAGTTGCAGATGCGCAGGTATTCGATCCCTTTTTCCCGAATAACCGATATCTTTATCTCGCATCTGCATGGCGACCACTGTCTGGGTATCCCCGGATTGCTTTCAACGCTTGCCCTTCAGGACAATCCCTGCAACATAAAGCTGCATATCCCCGCCGGAGGAGTGGATCTGTTCAGGAAAATGATTGATTTCTTCTGTCCGGGAGCGGCCGATAAGGTAGAGATTCAACCTATCCCCGACGGCATCAAGGTAATATCCTCTACCAAGACTCTCGATGTAATTGCGTTTCCGCTTTATCACCGTATGCCGTGTCACGGTTTCATATTCAGGGAGAAGCCCCGCCAGCGGCGCCTCCTCGGCGACAAGGCCGACTTCCTCGGCATACCACATTCGCTCCGCTCCGGGATCAAGGCGGGTGCCGATTGGCGTCGTCCGTCGGACGGACAGCTTTTTGCTAACTCCGAGCTTACCCTCGATCCCCCTGCGCCCTTATCATACGCCTACTGCTCCGACACTCTTGCCGACGAGAGGGTGGCAAAAGCGGTCAAGGGGGTAGATGTGGTGTATCATGAGGCTACATATCTCGACGAGATGGCTGCCCAGGCGCGAGAGCGGGGACACTCAACCGCGGCACAGGCAGCCCGCATCGCTATGGAAGCAGGTGCGGGCGCTCTGGTCATAGGTCACTATTCAAAGAGGTATATCAGTCCCGATCCACTCGTGGCTGAGGCCGCTGCTATCTTTCCCGGTCCTGTGATCGGTGCCGATGAAGGGATGGTGATAGAGATAGCTAATCCGGGTGTCTGAGGGGGTGGTCAACGTTCGTCGGGCCATGCAACGAGCTCGCCCGAACTTTTGAACGATGGACGCTGGGCATCCATCGACTTGAGGCTCGCTGTGAGCTCTCGGGCCATCTCGGCGGCAAGATCAGGCATGGCTTCGATCAGATTGTTGGTCTCCGCGATATCTTCAGCAACGTTGTAAAGCTCCTTGTTGCCGCTCTCCCAGTAGTAGATGAAGTGGTAGGGACCTTTCATGAGTGCCGAGTATGCGCCGTAGCCCTCTTTCTCGTCTACTGTCCCGTCCCAGCGGTTGGGGAAGTGCCAGACTGTCGGACGGTCGCGGCTGATAGAGGGATCGAGCAACACATCTTTGAATGAAATGCCGTCGACGGTCTGCACGGTCGTGTAATCCTTGGCGCCGGCGATATCAAGCAGCGCGGGGAAGAAGTCTTCGATCATGACACGGTTTTCGTTGACGGTTCCCGGCTCCACTCGTCCAGGCCATGCAACAATCATCGGCTCATGTATGCCGCCTTCGAGGGCCGAGCCTTTGCCGGCGCGGGCCGGATAGCTCTGGTCGCGGTCTATGCGGCCCTGACGCGGCGCTATGCTGTGGCCTCCATTGTCTGACATGAAGATCACGACAGTGTTTTCAGCCACTTCGGGCTTGCTCTCAAGATAGTCGAGTATATCGCCCAGGCTCTTGTCCATACCTTCCACGAGCGACGCATGATTGATCTCGGCCTTCGAGAGCGGCTCGCCGAGCATCGGATCGGTCACTCCCTCGTAGTTGGCCGTGAAGCGCTTGTCGGCATCGTATGGCACATGAATGGCATAATGGCTCATGTAGAGGAAAAACGGTTTGCCCTCCTCGATCGGCTTCTCTATGGCGTCGAGGGCTTCGAGAGTGAGCGCTTCGGTCAGGAAGGTGTCGGTACCGTAATATTTTTCGAGTCCATTGACGTGGAATCGTCCGGCACCATATTCGTTTTCAGCCAGATAACTGGCCGGACCGCCGTTGGCCGCCCCTGCTATATTGACATCGAATCCGAGCGCTGTGGGATCGGCGCTTTGGGTCGATTCGGCACCGAAGTGAGCTTTGCCCACATGGATAGTGGTATAGCCGGCATTGCGCAGAAGCTCGGGCAGTGGAGTGGCAAGAGCTGAGCGCACGGTGTCGTGGGGTGTGGCTGTGGCTACATTCTGGATGCCGTTGACATTCCATCGCGGCATATCGAGCTCTCCTCCGTCCATATCTGTCTCCTGGTCGTAGTAGTATGTCCAGTTGGTCACCCGGTGGCGGGCGGCGTTCATTCCGGTCATAAGGCTGCACCTCGAAGGCGAGGACACCGCACAGGCGTAGGCCTGTGTGAACTTGACTCCGCTGTTGGCGAGCCGCTCCATATTTGGAGTGCGGTAGCGCTCATTTAGCGGGGTCTTTTCTTTCCAGAACGGGACGGATGTCTCCTGCCATCCCATATCGTCGACAAGAAAAAGGATAATGTTTGGCTGTTGGGGCACGGTATCAGCCTGGGCTACCGGAGCGATAGCAGTGGCGGCCAGAGCAATGCCGGAGGTAAGGGTCATGGTATCGGGTTATTTCTGAGTATAGAGATATCGGCGGATGGAGCGCTTGGGAGTCTTTTCAAACTCGTGGTCCATGATCTTGAAATCACGGATCTGCTCATAGCCGGCGAGGGTAGTGTTGACAGTCTTCAGGGCTGCTTTGGCTGCGCGCTCCTTCTCTTCGGCGCTTATATGGGCTGTCGAGTCGGGATCGAGATATAGCAGGGCGATGAGATGGCCGTCGGCGGCATCCATCACGAGGCTTTCGGCTATCGGGGCCACAGCGTTGAGCTTGGCCTCGATCTCTTCGGGATAGATGTTCTGGCCCGAGGGGCCGAGGATCATATTTTTATCACGGCCTCGGATAGAGATGAGTCCGTCGGCATCGACTGTGCCGGTGTCGCCGGTAT
>CAYWWE010000010.1:0-34538 GCA_964461785.1 uncultured Bacteroides sp. | reverse complement strand
TCAGCGCCATTGCCGACGCAGTGCGCCGCAGCCGTGCCGGCCTTAACGATCCTCGCCGTCCTATCGGTTCGTTTATCTTCCTCGGAACAACCGGTGTAGGTAAGACCGAGCTTGCCAAGGCTCTTGCCGAATATCTCTTTGACGATGAGAACATGATGACCCGTATCGACATGAGCGAATATCAGGAGAAACACGCCGTGAGCCGACTTGTCGGAGCGCCTCCGGGATATGTAGGCTACGATGAAGGCGGTCAGCTCACCGAGGCCGTAAGGCGCAAACCTTACTCGGTTGTCCTCTTCGACGAGATCGAGAAAGCACATCCCGACGTGTTCAACATTCTCCTTCAGGTGCTCGACGACGGACGTCTTACCGACAACAAGGGTCGTCTGGTCAACTTCAAGAACACCATCATCATCATGACCTCCAACATGGGTAGCTCGGTGATCCGCGACAACTTTGCCAAGATGACCGACGAAAACCGCGAGGAGACCATCGAGAAGACCAAGACTGAGGTGATCGATATGCTTAAGCAGACGATCCGTCCGGAGTTCCTCAACCGTATCGACGAGACCATAATGTTTACCCCGCTCAACGAGCGTGAGATTGAGGAGATTGTCGGACTTCAGATCAAGTCGATCAAGAAGATGCTCGAACGCAACGGTGTGACACTCGAGGTTACTCCCGCAGCGATGAAGTATCTTGCCGAGGAAGGCTATGATCCCGAATTCGGTGCACGTCCCGTTAAGCGTGTCATCCACCGTCTGGTGCTCAACCGCCTTTCCAAGGATATTCTCGCCCAGAAGGTAGACGCATCGCGACCCATCGTGATCGATATCGACAAGGACGGAGAGCTGATCTTCACCAACTGATCTTCCGGAACAGTAATAACCCCCCACACACAACACATTCAACCAATATCTTAATTCCACCAACAAATATTATGAAAAAGTTACTTTTCCTCCTTCTGGCTCTGCCTATGCTTGCCGTCTCGATGATGTCTTGCAGCGACGATGACAAGAATGTTGCCGATGTCAACATAGGATTCTCCTACTCCGGAGCCACGGATATTTCCGGCACCCTATATACCGTTCAGGGCGACACCCTCGCCATCGACAGTGTATACTGCAATCCCACTCAGGGCGCAAAGCCGGCCATGATCTCCAACGTAGCCTATTCTTTTGACGGTCGACCCATGGGTATCAATCCCATCTCGCCCTTCTCTGTATCGATCCTGACCGAATCATTGCCTACCGGCAACCACATTCTCGGTCTCACCATGACAGTCCTTCAGGAAGGTAAAAGCGTTAGCACCGTTTGGCTGCCCATCAAGGTAGCGGTCGTTGCCAATGACACCGATATCCCGTCGAGCGCCAACCCAGCCTTAGCAGGAGCTAAGAGCACCTACTCGGGTAGAGCCACTATCACAGAGTGATCCCATCTCCGCCACCCGGCGGAACCCAAGCCATAACATACAGTTCCGGCAGAGCCGTCACGCTTTCTGCCGGAACTGTTTTTGTCTATCGGCCGCAATCTTAGTAAAAGAATAGCCGTATGATTAAAAAAAATCATGATTTGTTAAAGTTGTTATAAAAAATGTGTACTTTTGCGATATAGAAAGTCCTATCCCTCTTTAATCCCAAAATCCATGGAAGAATTAGTAGCAAAAATCGCCGAGGCATACGCCGAATTCATCACCGATGCCAATCTTCAGGCTGAAAAAGGCAACAAAGCAGCCGGTACCCGCGCTCGCAAAGCCAGCCTCTCAATCGAGAAGCTCCTCAAGGAGTTCCGCAAGGTCTCCATCGAAGCCTCCAAGTAAAAGGCGTCAGGGCGGGTCAGTCCCCTCCACCACCCTCTCCGCAACGACATTCTGTCGGCTGACTGTCGCCTACCCCGGCGACGATCGAGCGCCGACAGTTTTGTTGCGTCGGTCTTGTTCCTCATTCTTCATCAGCAATCCTCTTAAAAGCTAAACTCATTGAAGCCCACAGTTCTCGACTACGACGATATAGCAGAAATGGTGCCGGCCCTCAAAGGTCACCCTAAATTGGTCAACACCGTCCTGCACCTCTTTTCGGTCGATAAAGTCAACGACCTTCACCGACACAATTGCGACACCCCGGGAGTAGACTTCACCACCGGACTCCTCAACGAACTTGACATCAAACTGCGTGTTGACCGCGAGGAGATCATTCCATCGATGGGTGACCAGCCGTTCATCACCGTCAGCAATCACCCTTTCGGAGCTCTCGACGGCATAGCACTAATAAATATCGTAGGCCGCCATTATCCCGAATATAAGGTGATGGTCAATATGATCCTCAACCATATCTCAGCCATGCAGCCATGCTTCATCGCCGTGGATGCACTGGCTTCGGATGATCCCGCAAAGAAAGCTGTCTCCATGCAGGGCATCCGCAAGGCAATCATGCAGGTGCGCCGTGGAAAGCCTCTCGGGTTCTTTCCCGCCGGTGCCGTAAGCAAGGTCAACAACCGCTTCCATCTCGAAGACCGCGAATGGCAGGAGACCGTCATCCGCCTCATCGACCAGCTTAAGGTACCCGTCATACCGATATTTTTCCACGGCAGCAACTCCTGGTGGTTCAATCTGCTCGGGCGCATCTCCTGGCAGCTCCGCACACTCCGTCTGCCCGCCGAAGTGTTCAGAAAGCGCCACAAGACCCTTCACATCACCGTGGGCGAACCGATCAGCGTAGAGGAGCAGCAGGCCCATGCCTCCACACCTCAGCAACTGGGTGACTTCCTCAAGTCAAAGACCTACGAACTGCGGCAATGGAAGTGATCAGTGCCCGGGCTCTCGATCCGGAAGTGGTCAGAGCCAAACAGCGATTCGGGATAGTAGGAAACTCTCCTGCCCTGATCCAGGCCATAGAGCGCGCCATCCGCGTCGCTCCGATCGACCTTTCCGTGCTCGTGACAGGCGAGAGCGGCTCCGGCAAAGAGTTTTTTCCAAAGATAATCCATGCCTACAGTCCGCGGAAACATGCCAAATATATTGCCGTCAACTGCGGAGCCATACCCGAAGGCACCATCGACTCGGAGCTGTTCGGACATGAGAAGGGGTCATTCACGGGTGCAGTGTCGTCACGAAAAGGTTATTTCGAGGAAGCCGACGGGGGCACGATATTTCTTGACGAAGTGGCCGAGCTCCCCCTCACGACCCAAGCCCGCCTGCTTCGCGTCCTGGAGACAGGCGAATATCTGCGCGTAGGCTCATCGGAGGTCCGTAAAACCAATATCCGCGTTGTGGCTGCAACCAACGTTGATATGCAGAAAGCCGTAGAAGAAGGCCGCTTCCGCGAAGATCTCTACTACCGTCTGTCGACTGTCTCCATCGCCGTGCCTCCTCTGCGCGACCGAGGATCAGACATACGCCTTCTCACACGCAAATTCGCGTCTGACTTTGCCGACAAATACCACACTCCGGAGCTGGAACTGACCGACGAGGCCATGCAGATGCTGATGAATTACCGTTGGCCGGGCAATGTCCGTCAGCTCAAGAACATCGTAGAGCAAGTGTCGCTCTTCGAGGCCGGCCATGGGCCTGTCACGGCTGCTACGCTTGCGGGCTATATGCCATCAGGATCCTCAACTACTGCCCCTGCGCTTGCCGCGGGCACTCGCGTCCACAACTATCAGGAGGAGCGCGAGATCCTCTTTAACATGATCTTCCGTCTTCAGCGTCGCCTCGACGATGTCACCTCCGAGCTCAACACCCTCCGTCGCTCAGGCCAGGTTGCCGCAGACCAGCAGCCGGCGCGCCACGACACTCCTGTCATGTCGCCGACAACCGATCTGATACTTCCGCATTTCACCACCTCGGCCGACAGCTATCCGGCCCTCGATGATGCAACCCCGGTGGAAGCCGAGGAGATTGTACCGGAATCAGAGCATACCGACAAAGGAATCCCCGACGAACCCCGCACCCTTGAAGACACCGAGCGGCTCACCATCGCCGAAGCACTGGAGCGCAACAGCGGACGGCGCAAGGCCACCGCACGCGAGCTCAACATATCCGAGAGGACACTCTACCGCAAGATCCGTGAATACGGTCTGGAGTAAATCACACCCTCTCAGTCATTTCGCACTATAACACCGGAGGCCGACGCCATAATGGCATCGGCCTCCGGTGTTATATACAGTGGTCAGACTTTGTCGCAGATCAAAGAAGTTTGATCGAGATATAGCGCTTGGGGTTACGCTTGACGTCGATCAGCAGAGAGTCGAGAGATGCAACGGATGCATTGAGATTCCTGTAAAGCTCAGGATCGTGTAGCAACAGTCCGAGAGTGGATTCACGCGAGTTGAGTTGAGCTGCCAGAGTATTGAGCTCCTCGGTCAGAGTCTGTATGTTTCTGAATGTCGAATCTACGGGCAGCTCATTGAGCGACGCCGTGAATGTGGCCAGATTGCCGGATGTCTCCTTAACACTGGTGAGGGTAGCGGCTGCCTCTGATGTGATAGCGGGCATGGTCGACATACTGCGGCTGAGGAGAGCGGTAGAGCGTTCAAGGTTGGCAGAGATAGCATCGAGGCGTTTTACGGTTGCCAGCAGCGCAGGGTCGGATGCAAGCACGGTGACAGCCGACAGCAGGGAGTCAACCTTCGGCAGCAACGAGCTGATACCCGGCATTATGTTTCCGGTGATGTTGTCCATGAGTCCGGAAGCGGTCTCGCCGGGAATATCAGCGCCGACCTCGTAGAATCCGCTGCCGGAGCCCATGCGGAGTTCGATTGACGCAGTGCCGAGCATATCGGATGTGAGTACAGCTTTGGTTCCCTCGGGCAGACGCAGCTTGCGGTCGAGCGACATCTCGACCTTGACATGCCCCGGATTGTCAAACTCATATTCAACCTCACGCACCAACCCGACCTTAAATCCGTTTACGGTAACCGGAGCGCTCTGGGCGAGCCCCGCCACATTGGTATATGATGCGTAATAATAATTGCTGGCCTTGAAAAGATTGACACCTTTGAGGTAATTGATACCGAAATAAAGGACAAGCAGAGCTATGATCACCGTAAGACCGATGGTGAATTCCTTGGTTGGTTTCTTCATTTGTGGAATATTTTTGATCGGGAGGGAGGGATGTTATTACTTTCTATTTAAACAATATTGATGGATGATAGTTGCACTAAAGTCTGGAGCTGCCACGGGTTTTGATGACAAATGCGTCGGCATAGCGGCGCTTGACCTCGCTCAGAGCCTCGATTGCTTCTTTTTCGGAGGCATACCGTCCGCACACATATTTCACCGAGCCTCCGTGACGGTAGTAATGGACAGGACCGGGGAGACCGAGGATCCGCTTGTCGTCGGCCCTCAGAGGCTTGCCGAGGGTCATGAACTGAATGCGGTAGAATGACGAATCCGAATTCTCGCTCAACTCTGATCCGTATGCAGCCACTTCTGATTCCCTGACTGTTGCGCCGCCATTATTATCGACCGATGAGGATTTGCCGTCATCCTTCGGAGCAGTTTTTTTTCGGCGGGTCACTGGCGACGAGCCGTCGATTTGTGCACGCGCACGTGCAACATCGTCGCTGAAACTGATTATTCCTTCGGCCACGGCACGTCCGAGTTTCTTCTGCCCCTTTTCCGTGGCCATATATTCCTCCTGAGAGGGGTTGCATATAAAGTCAAGCTCGACAAGAATTGACGGCATCGAAGTGGCCCTCAGCACCAGAAATCCGGCCTGCCTCACTCCGCGGTCAAGACGCGATGCCGTTTTGATCAGTTGATTCTGGACAGCCTTTGCCGCCGAGATGCTCTGCTCCATGTGCATGTCGCGGTCCATCTCGAAGATTATGTAGCTCTCGGCGCTTTTGGGATCAAACCCCTCATAGGTGGTGGTGTAGTCGGTTTCAAGCGTCATGACAGCGTTCTCGCGCATGGCCACGGCAAGGTTCTCTTCCGTCCGGTCGAGGCCGAGCGAATAGACCGACGCTCCGGCCACAGTCTTGCGCTTGGGATTCTTTTTATCCAACGAATTAGTGTGGATACTCACAAACAGGTCTCCACCCGCCTTGTTGGCTATCGATGCTCGCTCGGCCAGCGGCACGAAGCGATCGTCTGAGCGTGTCATCACGATCTTTATGTCCGGTGCATCGTCTGAAAGGAACTGTTTCACCCATAGAGCCACCTTCAGGTTGATGGTCTTCTCATTGGTCCGGGCTCCGATAGCACCGAAATCGTGACCTCCATGTCCGGCGTCTATCACTACCACAAACTCATCGCCCTGCTTCTTCCTGTCACGCGACACAGGGTCGGCCATGACGGCAACCGCCGACATGAACATCAGACAAAAAAACAGAAAGAGCGGGCGTAAAGACATAAGCTGCTATGACCTGCATAGTGGAAATTCAAGCGCGAAGTTACTAATTTTTCACCATCCATCCCATTGATACGAGCCAATAATGCCGCGGAGGCACACTAATGTGGTGATTTTTGCCAATACTCGGTCCCATCTCCACCCTTGTGGCTTTATAGTTTATTCTTTCGACCGCCGGTGCGGTCGGTCCACAGTTTTTATGTACCTTTGCATCATCAATATGAGCAAGCCAGTATATATCCTCGGTATAGAATCGTCATGCGACGACACATCGGCAGCTGTCGTAACCGACGGCGCCCTCCTTCTGTCAAACGTCATAGCGTCACAGGCGGTGCATGAAGAGTATGGAGGTGTGGTGCCCGAGCTCGCCTCGCGCGCCCATCAGCAAAACATCGTTCCCGTGGTCGACGCGGCCATACGCCGTGCCGGCATCTCCCTCACCGACCTCTCGGCCATAGCTTTCACCCGCGGTCCGGGCCTCCTCGGGTCCCTCATAGTGGGGACCTCTTTCGCCAAAGGACTCTCACTCGGGCTCCGGTGTCCAATGGTCGATGTCAATCATCTGCATGGCCACGTCCTCGCCCACTTTATCAGACGCCAGGAAAACGACCGTGTGCCTGAATTTCCATATATCTGCCTGCTGGTATCGGGCGGCAACAGCCAGATAGTGCTCGTCCGCTCGCCCCGCGACATGGAAATCCTTGGTCGCACTATCGATGACGCGGCAGGAGAGGCATTTGACAAGTGTGCCAAGGTAATGGGTCTGCCCTATCCCGGAGGCCCCCACATCGACAGACTCGCAGCCGAGGGCAATCCTGAAGCATTTCATTTTGCAAAACCGAAGATAAGCGGTCTCGACTACAGTTTCTCCGGCCTCAAGACCTCGTTTCTCTACACTCTCCGCGACGGCCTGAAAACCGATCCAACGTTCATAGACACCAACCGGGCCGATCTCGCGGCCTCGCTTCAGGCCACTATCGTGGACATTCTTCTCGGTAAGCTCAGGAAAGCTGTAAGACAGACGGGAGTTAAAACCGTGGCCATAGGCGGAGGCGTAGCTGCCAACAGCGGTGTCAGGTCAGCCGTGGCCGACTTCTGTGCGTCCGAAGGAATAGAAGCCTTTATACCCGAGCGACTTTTCACGACCGACAATGCGGCAATGGTGGCCACGGCAGGATATTTCAAATATCTTGACAAGGATTTCTGCCCCTACTCGGCCACTCCATACGCCCGCGTCTCCGTGTGAATCACCGTCATCACCATAACCATTACATCTGATTTATACCGATTATGAAAATTACCGTGATCTGCATCGGCGACGAGCTGCTCATAGGTCAGGTCACCGACACCAACTCAGGATTTATTGCCCGGACCATCGCTCCCGAAGGATGGGAAATTGAGCGTACTGAAATTGTGGCTGATGATGCCGAAGCTATTTCTGATGCCATCGAGCGCGCCCTGCAGCGGACGGATGTGGTGCTGACCACCGGTGGACTCGGCCCCACAGCCGACGACATCACAAAGCCCACACTCTGCCGGATATTCGGAGGGGGACTCCACCACGACATAAGCGTCGAAAACAATGTCAGGGAGATCATGACCCGACGCGGACGCGAGATGAACGAACTTACACGCCTGCAGTCGATGGTGCCCGACAGCGCCACAATCATCCAGAACCGTGTGGGCACCGCTCCCCTCCTCATGTTTGAACGCGACGGCAAAACCCTTGTGGCCATGCCCGGCGTTCCGTTTGAGACTCAGGAGATGTTTGTCAGCGATGTGTTTCCCAGGCTTCTATCAAAATATTCCTCCGACACATTCACATCTCACCTCACTCTCATTGTTGCAGGATTGTCGGAGTCAACACTCGCCGAGCATCTGTCCGGCTTCGAGGCAGCGCTTCCCCCTGAGCTGCACCTCGCCTACCTTCCCAAACCCGGCATAATCCGACTGCGGCTCGACGGCAGATCGACCGACCGCAACCATCTTGACAGCCTCATGAAGGAATATGGCGGGGCACTCCGCAACGCCACCGCCGGATGGTGCATAGCCGACGAGGATCTTCCCACCGCCGCAATCCTCATCAATCTCCTGCGCAGCCACGGACTTACGATCTCTACCGCCGAGAGCTGCACAGGAGGCAACATCGCGCATGAAATAACCCTCATCCCCGGAGCCTCGGATGTGATGAAAGGAGGAGTGGTGGCATACTCAAACGAGATCAAGAGCTCATTGCTCGGGGTCGATCCCGACCTCATCTCAGCCAACGGAGCGGTCTCGATCCCCGTTGCCGAAGCTATGGCCACGGGGGCAAGCCGGAGACTGGCAACGGAGGTTGCTGTTGCCACCAGCGGAATAGCCGGCCCCGGGGGAGGCTCGCCCGAGAAACCGGTCGGCACGGTATGCGTTGCCGTGGCCTATCCGGGAGGCATCGAGTCCACAACCTTGCATCTCCACGGCACACGCGACAGGATCATCGAACGCGCCACCTCCGAAGCGCTTCTCATGACCATCTCCGCTCTACGGAGGATGTAGATCATATTTCCCCGCTAAACGTCGAAAAGCCGGTTGCCACCCGAATGTGACAACCGGCTTTTTCAACGACTTATTATATCTCCGCGATCAGAGTAACTTGACCGAACGGGAAACGAACTGAGAGAGAGCCTCGCCGCGGAGAAGTCCGTTGGCCAGAAGTGCCAGATCGATCACCTGCTTTACGAGAGGCTTTCCATCGGCCCACTCCGAGGCCTTACGGTCGATATCCTTGCGTGCGGCTGTGATCTTCTCCTCGAGTGCGGTCGACTGCCCCTTCTGCTCGTCGGTCAGCTTACCGTCGGGAGCCGACTCGCGGAGGGTCTTGAGCTCGCCGTTGAGGCGGTCGATCTCCTCCTGATAGGGAGTTACCTCGGGGAGGAGCTCAGCATCAGCCTCCTCGCGGATCTTCTTGACAGCGGGAGCCTCCGTATTGACTATCATATTATAGCTGTCGGGGAGCTCGCCGTAGAATGCCATGCCGCCCTGAACTGCAGCCATCTCTTTCATACGGCGCATATACTCATTCTGTGTGAGGATGACAGGATTTGCCTCCGGAGTGATGGCCTCAAACGACACCACAAATTCGGTCTTGTCTACCTTAGGTGTGGCACGACGGAAGAGCGCCGTAAGCATATCGCGCTGGACAGGAGTCAGATCAACCTGATTTTTCTTATCATCCTTCTTGGGTATCAGACGGTCAACCACATCAGAGTCTACGCGCACACAACGGGTCTTGTCGAGCTTGCTCTCCAGGAGTCCAACGAAGTGGCTGTCGAGCTGTCCGTCCATGACAAGTACATCGTAGCCTTTCTCGGTAGCAGCCTTGATATAGCTGTACTGGGCTGTAGGATCGGTGGTGTAGAGATAAACCACATTGCCATCCTTGTCAGTCTGATTGCCCTCTACGAGAGTGCGATACTCGTCGAAGGTGTAATAATGTCCCTCGGTGTCCTTGAGGAGGGCAAATTTCTTGGCGGCCTCGAAGAACTTCTCGTCGGTGAGCATACCATATTCGATGAAGATCTTGATGTCATCCCACTTCTTCTCAAAGTCGGCGCGATCGGCCTTGAAGAGCTCCTCCAGACGGGATGCAACCTTCTTGGTGATGTAGCCTGAAATCTTCTTGACAGCAGTGTCAGACTGAAGATAGGAACGGCTCACATTAAGAGGGATGTCGGGCGAATCGATCACGCCCTGAAGAAGCATCATGAACTCAGGCACAACGCCTTCAACCGAGTCAGTGACATAAACCTGATTGCAATAAAGCTGGATGCGGTTGCGAGTCACATCAAAATTATTCTTGATCTTGGGGAAGAAGAGAATACCGGTGAGCGTGAAAGGATAGTCCACGTTGAGGTGGATCCAGAAAAGAGGATCGTCCTGACCGGGATAGAGCTCATGATAGAAGCGCTTGTAGTCGGCGTCGGTCAGCTCAGACGGTTTCTTTGTCCACTCCGGCTCGGTATTGTTGACGATATTGTCGCGGTCGGTATCGACCATCTTGCCGTCTTTCCACTCCTGCTCCTTGCCGAATACAACAGGCACGGGGAGGAAGCGGCAATATTTCTTAAGCAGACCTTCGATCTCGCCACGCTCGAGAAATTTGCGGCTGTCATCGTCGATATACAGAATGATATCGGTGCCGCGCTCAGAGCGCTCGGCAGGCTCCATAGTATATTCAGGGCTACCGTCGCACTCCCATCTTACGGCCTCGGCGCCCTCCTTGTAGCTGAGGGACACGATCTCTACTTTCTTGGCCACCATAAAGGCGGAATAGAAACCGAGACCGAAATGGCCAATGATGGTTGCGGCAGTGTCCTTATATTTGTTCAGGAACTCCTCGGCCCCTGAGAAAGCGATCTGGTTGATATATTTGTCGATATCCTCGGCAGTCATGCCTATGCCGTGGTCGCTTACCGTAAGGGTGCCTTTTTCGGGATCGATGCTCACCTTTACGCGGAGCTCTCCGAGCTCACCCTTATATTCGCCAAACGAGCTGAGAGCTCTGATTTTCTGAGTGGCATCTACGGCATTGCTGACCAGTTCGCGGAGGAAAATCTCATGGTCGCTATAGAGGAATTTTTTGATTACGGGGAAAATGTTTTCAGTAGTTACCCCGATTTGTCCTTTCTGTTGACTCATATTTATATTGTTGTTTTTTATTTGATTTCAGTGTAAGGAGGGTTATAAGGCATGACCCTCACTTTATATAACAACTCAGCAAAGAAAATGCCACACCCTGAAAGCCGAATTTCTTCTGACAAATTGTCAGTCATCCCATCCTGAATATAACGATTGAGACCGGCTCAATCCTCTCACTTAGGAGGATCGGCCGGTCTCAGTGTCATTATAACGGTTTTTTATTCTGCCTCAGCGGGAGCGTCGTCACCGGCGGCTTTCTCACTGCCGGCCGCTGTCCGCTTCATGATGATCTTTTTCTGTTCAGGATCAAAGTCAACCTCGATTGCTCCGCCTTCCGAGCTCAGCTCCTCGGAGTCGAGCAGCATCTCGGCAAGCTCATCCTCAAGATATTTCTGGATAGCGCGCTTCAAGGGGCGGGCACCATACTGGGCATCGTAGCCTCGCTCGGCAATGAAGTTCTTGGCTGCCTCAGAGATATTGAGTGTGTAACCGAGATCCGACATGCGCCTGTAAAATCCGGCGAGCTCTATATCGATGATCTTGAAGATCGCCTCCTTCGACAGCGGATCAAACATCACAATATCGTCGATACGGTTGAGGAACTCGGGTGAGAAAGCCCGGTTAAGAGCCTTCTGGAGCACTCCGTGGCTATAGTCCTTGTCGACCTCACGGGTTGTGAATCCCACGCCACTGCCGAAATCTTTCAGCTGGCGTGTGCCGATGTTGGAGGTCATTATGATGATAGTATTCTTGAAGTCGATCTTGCGTCCGAGCGAGTCGGTCAGACGACCTTCGTCCATCACCTGAAGGAGCAGGTTGAACACATCGGGATGAGCTTTCTCGATCTCGTCGAGAAGAACAACCGAATATGGCCTGCGACGCACCTTCTCGGTGAGCTGACCGCCCTCCTCATAGCCTACATATCCCGGAGGCGCTCCTACGAGGCGGCTCACAGTAAACTTCTCCATATACTCGCTCATGTCTACACGGATAAGCGTGTCGGCCGAGTCAAAGAGATATTCCGCGAGCCTCTTGGCCAGATGGGTCTTGCCCACACCGGTCGGGCCAAGGAACATAAAGGTACCGATCGGACGGTTAGGATCTTTGAGACCCACACGATTGCGCTGGATTGCTTTCACGATCTTGTCGATGGCATTGTCCTGACCGATGATCTGACTCTTGAGAGCCGATCCCATGGCGCGCAGACGTTTGCCCTCGGCCTGAGCTATACGCTGGACCGGTACGCCGGTCATCATGGCAACAACCTCTGCAACATTCTCCTCGTCGACAGTCTCGCGATGAGACGACTGCATCTCGTCCCAGCGGCGCTTGGCTGCATCAAGGTCGCGGCGGAGCTGCTGCTCACGGTCGCGGTGGGCGGCAGCCCGCTCGAAGTCCTGATTCTGAGCGGCGGCCACCTTCTCGCGCCCTGCTTCGGCAATCGCCTCTTCGAGTTTCTCAATCTCCTCTGGCACCGCGATATGCACTACATGCACACGCGATCCGGCCTCGTCGAGGGCATCGATAGCCTTGTCGGGGAAATTACGGTCGGAGAGATAACGGTCCGTCAGTCTCACGCAGGCCTGAAGGGCCTCGTCAGTATATGTCACATTGTGATGTTCCTCATATTTCGACTTGATGTTGCCGAGAATCGTGAGGGTTTCCTCGGGCGTGGTTGGCTCGACCATAACTTTCTGGAAGCGGCGCTCGAGAGCTCCGTCCTTCTCGATATTCTTACGATACTCGTCGAGGGTCGTTGCGCCGATGCATTGGATCTCACCGCGGGCAAGAGCAGGCTTGAGCATATTGGCTGCATCCATAGAGCCCTGGGCATTACCGGCGCCAACTATAGTGTGGAGCTCGTCGATAAAGAGTATCACATCTTTATTCTTTGAAAGCTCGCCCAGAATAGCCTTGATACGCTCCTCAAACTGACCGCGATATTTAGTGCCGGCCACTATCGAAGCCATGTCAAGACTTACCACTCGCTTGTTGAAAAGCACCCGGCTCACCTTGCGCTGGACTATCCGCAGGGCAAGACCCTCTACAATGGCGCTCTTACCGACACCGGGCTCGCCTATGAGCACGGGATTATTTTTCTTACGGCGGCTCAGGATCTGGGCCAGACGCTCGATCTCGGTCTCACGTCCTACCACCGGATCAAGGCGACCCTGCTCGGCAGCGAGCGTCATGTCATTGCCAAACTTATCGAGCACGGGAGTGTCATTACCTTTGCGGCCCGATGACGGAGCAGCGTTGGCAGTACGGCCTTTGGGAGCCGACGGCTCGCTTCCGAGAGTATTGTCGTCGTCATCGTCATCATCATCGCCAAAGGGGGTTTCGGCCTTGGGAGAATCCTGAGCAGTCTCGGAGAGTGCGGCATAGAGAGCATTGTAGCTGATGCCGGCGCTGATGAAGGGAGCCAGAAAATCAGCTCCGCTCTTCTCATTGTTATGAAAAATCGCAAGCAGGAGATGCTCTACATCGATATCTTCACTCTTGAGCATACGCGCCTCAAGCACCGCGAGGCGCACGAGGCGATAAGCAGTGTCGCTCATCTTGATAGCATCGGCGCCAACCATCTGGTCGATAGCCGGAGTAGCCACATCAAGAGAGGTGTTGAAAAGATATTCGTCGAGCTCCTGTTGCAGACGGTAGGCCGAGGTGCCGCTCGCGAGGCGCTCTATCAGTTTGAAGCCCTTGCTTGAAGGGTCGCGCATCAGCGACATGAGCAGATGCGGCGGAAAAACGGTAGAGCCGTTGTGATGGACGGCCTCCCGCTTGCTGTTGTTAAGGGCTTCCCTGAGTGCAGGTTTGAAATTTATATTCATCATTTTACTGTTTCTTTCTCTTGGATGAATGAGTCAGTAATAAACCGGGAGTCATGACAGACACCCTGCCTTTACATAACGGAATAAGCTGCAATAATTGTGCCAAAATCATCCGGCAACAATTTTTATAATATCATAACAATAAAAAGCGCAACAACGGTCTGCGAAGTGAGGCAGATTTAACAAAAAATCATTACCTTTGTATGATTTTTGCCTTAACGGGCATTTATCCGCGTTTCGCCCTCTCTCCCGACCCATCCCTATAACCTTCCGTATAGACGGAAGTGAGAATCTTTATTTATGGTAGAAGAAGACCGTATACTGAAAATCAACATTGAAAGCGAGATGAAATCGGCCTACATCGACTACTCGATGTCGGTCATTGTCTCGCGTGCCCTCCCCGATGTGCGCGACGGAATGAAACCCGTTCACCGCCGCGTGCTCTACGGCATGAACGAGATGGGCAATACCTCGTCCCATCCCCACAAAAAAAGCGCCAACTGCGTAGGTGAAGTCATGGGTAAATATCATCCCCATGGCGACTCGTCAATTTACGGCACCGTTGTCCGCATGGCCCAGGACTGGTCGCTCCGCTACTGTCTGGTCGACGGCCACGGCAACTTCGGCTCGGTCGACGGCGACGGAGCCGCCGCCATGCGTTACACCGAAGTGAGGCTCTCGAAGATCGGTGAGGAAATGCTGGCCGACATCGACAAGGAAACAGTTGATTTCCAGCCCAACTACGACAATTCACGCATGGAGCCCACCGTGCTCCCGACCCGTATCCCGAGCCTTCTGGTCAACGGAGCCTCCGGCATCGCCGTAGGTATGGCCACCAATATTCCACCCCACAATCTCACCGAAAGCATCAATGCCTCGATCGCTCTCATCGACGATCCAGACATGTCGGTGTCGGAGCTAATGGAATATATCAAGGCTCCCGACTTTCCTACCGGTGGCACAATCTACGGCTATCAGGGCGTGAAGGATGCTTTCGAGACCGGTCGCGGACGCATTATTATACGCGCCAAAGCCGAAATAGAGCAGGAATCCAACCACGAGAACATCATCGTCACCGAGATCCCTTACGGCGTCAACAAGGCCCTCCTGATCGAATATATCGCCGACCTTGTCAACGAAAAGAAGCTCGAAGGCATAGCCGACATCAACGACGAGAGCAACTATAAGGGTATGCGCATCGTCATCAAGCTCAAGAGCGACGCAAACTCCAACGTTGTGCTCAACAAGCTCTACAAGATGACCCAGATGCAGGCCTCGTTTGCCGTAAACAGCGTGGCTCTCGTCAACGGACGCCCCAAGACCCTCAATCTCAAGCAGATCCTTCAGGCTTTCATTGACCACCGACATGATGTCGTGATCCGGCGCACCCGCTATGAGCTCCGCAAGGCCGAGGAGAGGGCACATATACTGAAAGGTCTTATCATTGCCTCGGAAAACATCGACGAGGTGATTGCCATCATCAAGGCAAGCAGCAGCCAGGAAACAGCACGCACTGCCCTGTCGGAGCGTTTCGGCCTCACCGAAGCTCAGACAGCCGCTATCGTGGCGATGCGTCTGGGCCAGCTTACCGGACTCGAACAGGACAAGCTCCACCGCGACTATGATGACATTATGGCAGAGATCGAACGCCTCCACCTCATCCTGGAAGACGACACCGTGTGCCGCAACCTGATCAAGGAGGAACTGCTCGAAGTGCGCGACAAATATGGCGACGAACGCCGCACCGACATAGACTATACCGCCGGCGAGTTTAACGCCGAAGACTTCTATGCCGACGATGACATGATCATCACCATCTCTCATCTCGGTTATATCAAGCGCACTCCCCTCTCCGAATTCCGCGCACAGAACCGCGGAGGCATGGGAGCCCGGGGCTCTGTGACACGCGACGAAGACTTTATCGAGCACATCTACACTGCGTCGATGCACTCCTACATGCTGTTCTTCACACGCAAGGGCCGTTGCTACTGGCTCAAGGTCTACGACCTTCCGGAGGGCGCCAAAAACTCCAAAGGCCGCGCAATCCAGAACCTCCTCAACATTGATGCCGACGATGCCGTCAACGCATTCATCCGCGTCAAGGGTCTCGATGACTCTGACTTTGTCAAGTCTCACAATCTCGTGTTCTGCACCCGTCAGGGCGTCATCAAGAAGACGAGTCTGGAGGCCTACTCCCGTCCGCGCGCCAATGGTGTCAACGCCATCATCATCCGCGAAGACGACCAGCTCATCTCAGTCGAGCTCACCGACGGCAACAGCGAAATCGTCCTTGCCAACCGTTCGGGCCGCGCCATACGCTTCCACGAAAGCAAGGTCCGCGAGATGGGCCGTATGTCGACAGGCGTTCGCGGCATGACACTCGAAAATGCCGACGACGAGGTTGTCGGCATGATATGTATGCCTGCCGGCACCGACAATTCCGTCATGGTGCTTTCGGAGCGCGGCTACGGCAAGCGCACACCGCTCGACGTCATGGTGCAGAATCCGGAGACTGGAACCGAAGAAAAGGTTGCCGTCTACCGCGTGACCAATCGAGGCGGCAAGGGTGTCAAGACCCTCAACATCACTGAGAAGACCGGATCTCTCGTTGCCATAAAGAGCGTCAACGACTCCGACGATCTCGTGATCATCAACCAGAGCGGCATCACGCTCCGCGTCAGGGTGGCCGACATCCGCGTCCAGGGACGCGCCACCCAAGGCGTCAGGATCATCAACCTCGACAAGCGCGGCGACACCATCGCCTCAGTATGCTGTGTGCCGACCGATCCTGAAGAGGAAGTAGACTCCGAGCTGGTAGATTCTCAGGCCGAGGAAATCGAAGGCGCCGTCGAGTCCATGCTTGAAGATATGGATGTCGAGCCCATAGCCGATGACGACACCACCGCCGAGGCCGACGACGACATTAACGATGAAGACAATCAATAACCCTAAACAATAAATATCAATGAAACGCATCAGCCTCATCTGCGCAGCACTTGCCGCAGCCTTCACGATGTCGGCCCAGAAAGCCCTCGTTGACGAGGTTAAGAACGACATCAAGGGCAATGCTTCTGCAGCTCAGTCAGCTCTCAAGAAGATCCAGCCCGCCCTCACCAACCCTGAAAGCGCTGAACAGGCCTACACCTGGTTCACCGCCGGTCAGGCCGCCATCGCAGCCTACGACCATCTCCGCGCCATGGAGGGTCTCTCCCCCCAAGGTCTCACCAACGAGCAGAAAACCGATGCCGGCGAAGACATGATCGCCGCCTTCGAATATTTCAGCAAGGCTCTTCCCCTCGATCAGGTTCCTGACGCCAAAGGCAAGGTTAAGCCCAAATATACCAAGGATATCCTCAAGACCATCAAGGACAACTATCTCGAGACCCAGCGCGCCGGTATCTATCTTTACGAAGCAGGCAACTATCCCGGTGCCGTAAAGGCATGGGATCTCTACATCGGTCTTCCCACCCAGTATCCCGACGCCAAGATTGCTGCCGATCCCGACACCATCGTAGCCCAGATGATGTATTATCAGGCTCTCGCCATGTCGTTTGCCGGTGACAATCAGGCCGCTGTCAGCCGTATGCGCGACGCCATGAACACCGGCTACAAGTCGCCGGAGCTCTACCTCAACTCGCTCGCTGTCGCTACCCAGGCTCAGGACTCCACTGCCCTCTCCGAGTTTGCACAGCGCGGTTATGACATCTATGGCACCGAGAATATCGCTTTCATCGGTCAGCTCATCAACGACAAGCTCGCTAAAAACGACTATGCCGCCTGCGAAACCCTCGTTCATCAGGCTCTCGACGCAAGCCCCGACAACGAGACATCGGCTCAGCTCTACGATATCCTTGGCTGCATCGACTCCGATCAGGACAAGAACGAGTCGGCCCTGACCTATTTCAGAAAGGCCACCGAGCTCAACCCCAACTTTGCAAAAGGCTACTTCGACGAAGCCCGTATCATCTACAACCAGGCCATCGTGAAGTGGGATGATGCTACCGAAGAAGTTCGTCAGAACACTCTCAAGCCTGAGATCCTCAAGGCAGCCGACCTCTTTGCCAAGGCATACGAGATCGACGAGAATGCCATGAGTTCAGTCCCCGGCACTCTCTATCGCGCTTTCTATCTCATCGAAGGCGAGGAGAGCCCCAACACCCAGAAGTGGCAGAATCTCCAGTGATCTACCCCATCTCTTGACACACGCGGCGACATCAACTCACGATGCCGCCGCTTCTTTTTTCTACACTCCATTAGCCATTCCATATCACCCCGGCAAACGACAATCAGGGCCGACCTCCACGCTGGAAGCCGGCCCTGAATATCTGGTTTAAACGCAAAGATCAGTTGGCGGGAATCTCAACCTCGAATACCATCATGGCACCACCGGGCACAGCAGAGTTGCCAGTGTCGCCGTAGCCGAGATCAGACGGGATGTAGAGGATATACTTGGAGCCGGGGTTCATCATCTGGAGACCTTCCGAGAAACCGGGAACGACCTGTGAGACGTTGAACTTGACAGGCTGGCCGTTTGACGAATCAAACTGAGTGCCGTCGATCAGGCGTCCGGTGTAGATAACATCGGCAGTTGAATCAGCGGTGTAGAGAGCGCCCTTGCCCTGCTTGACCACCTTATAACCGAGACCCGAGGGAGTCACCTGAATACCGGGCTCGGCAGCCTTGATCGAATCGAGATAAGCGGCAGCCTTAGCCTTGTTGGCCTCGGCAGAAGCGCTGTTGGCTGCGGCCTGAGCGTTGCGGATGCTATCCTGCTTGGCCTGAAGGCGCATGGTGGCCTGATTGAAGAGGTTCTGAAGCTCATTGTTGAGCTCGGTCATCTCAGTCATCGAGATAGAGTCGCTCTTGAAATACTGAGCAAAAGTATTGTAGAAAACCTGAGCGTTGGCATCTGCAACCTCCTTTTCACGCCAGAAGTTGAAATTGCGCCATGCCTGGGCACCGGCGGCAAGACCCTCGATATAGGCGAGATCGGCGGTATCGGTCATCACGGCCTGCTTGAATCCGCGAAGGAACGAATCCTTGTTGAATTTTGCCTTGACATCGGCAGGGAGATTGTTGTCGATCATCTGCTGGGTCTGGGCGCCCTGCATCTTACCGAAAGCTACTGTGAGAGAATCGCTGAAGGTCTTGGGATTGCTTGAGCTACCGCTGCCCGAGCATGAGGCTGCACCCATGAGGGCTACTGCCGAAGCACAGGCCAAAATGATTTTCTTCATCTTTGAAGTCTGTTATAGATATATTAGTTAGTGATTATGAGATTTATTTACCATTGATGTTGATGAGCTCCACGTCAAAGAGCAGAGTGGCATCGGGACCGATCAGACCGCCTGCTCCATTGGGGCCGTAGGCAAGAGCGGAGGGAATGAACAGACGCCACTTAGCACCCTTCTTCATCATCTGAAGAGCCTCGACCCATCCGGGGATCACCTGGGTCACACCGAATGTGGCGGGCTCACCGCGCTCAACCGACGAGTCAAACACTGTTCCGTCGATGAGTCGGCCGGTATAATGAACCGTTACCTGATCACCGGGCACCGGGCTGGCACCCTCGCCTTCTTCGATTATCTCATACTGGAGACCGCTTGCTGTGGTCTTTACCTCCGGGCGCTTTCCGTTTTCGGCCAGAAATGCTTCGCCGGCCTGACGGTTGGCTTTTCCGATTTCAGCGGCGGCGGCACGCTGACGCTCTTCCATAGCGGTGAAGAACTTACGGATCTCCTCTTTAGCCTCGTCATACGACATGCGGGGCTTCTCGCCGGAAAATACTGCGGCTACACCGGCTGCGAAATCCTCTACATCGAGTTTTTCGATACCGGAACTACGGAAGTTGTTGCCCATGCTGAGACCGAGGGCATAGCTTATGCGGTCCAATTCTTTCTGTTCCATAATTATATAAGGAATTAAATATCAGGTGGGGATGCGACAGGATTGGATATGAGTGTCTTTGCGAGCGCAAAGTTAGCCATTATCCCACACCATTGTTAGAAATTTTCAATAATTTTTATTAATGCGTCGGCCATAGAAGCCAAACGGCGATATCCGACCTCTGTCGCGACTCTTTGTCCGCTCCTAATATAAACAATTTCCCGGGTCGGTCTGTTCTCTATGACTCAGGAATATAGAGCGTGTCACAACTTGATGATCAATACTCTTTTTCGTTGGCAAGATTCCAGAGATTCAGATAGGCTGCCTTGGTGATGTCTACCGTCTTATCATAGTTGATGCGGTCGGCGTGATCGCCCGGCAGATGATAGTCGGGGTGTGCGTCGGTGTGATACCATATAATAGGCACTTCACGCTTGGCAAACGAGCTGTTGTCGCTACCGCCCACCGGACGGTCCCACGGACGGTAGTTGGGTTTGAGATTGAGGCCGTATGTCTCGATGTCGCTCTTCAGCCAATCGCCAAATGCCGGATGCGACTCGGTGTAGAAGTAGACCACATGCTCGGGATTCGACTCGTCGTTGTTGCGGCCGATCATATCGAAGTTGAGGTAGCCCTTGATCTTTTCCGGCTCAGACCAGTTCTGCATGAAATATTCCGACCCTAAGAGACCTTTTTCCTCTCCGTCCCAGAATGCGAACAGGATTGTGCGCTCGGGCTGCTGACCCGACTCAATGAAAGCTCGGGCAATCTGAAGCCCGGCGGCTACGCCGGAAGCATTATCGTCGGCACCGTTATATATCTGATCGCCGGCAAGGAGAGGATCAAATCCGAGATGATCGTAATGTGTCCCGAGAATGACATATTCGTCGGGATTCTTGCCCTCGATCTTCACTATTATATTATTTAGGTCTATTCTCTGATGCACCTGTGTCTCGAGCTCGGCTATCGAATCGGGGTGCACCTGCCAGCGTCCACGCTTCTGCCTCTCTTTGTGGTAGGCTGAGAAGGGCTGTCGGTAGGAATTTTCATTCCAGGGCTGAAGGCCGAGAGCTTTCACACACGCCTCGATATAATTGCCCGCGATCCGTCCGCCGGGGTAGCCTGCCTCGCGCCCCAGCAGCTCGTCGGCAGCGAGGAATCCGATGTGGGCTTCGGCCGTTGGGCGGTTTATTGAGTTGAGTCCCTTCTCTTTAGGCGACTCTGCAACGGCCATAAGGGAGGTGAGGCCAACAGCAGCCGCAATGATTGCCTTTTTCATCATACTGATCTTTCAGGAAATAGTGAGCGTGGTTATAAAGAGTATCAACGCTCCGTCTCTACTGCGACGAAGCGTTGATATCTGTAGCGGGACCGAGAATTGAACTCGGGACCTCCGGGTTATGAATCCGACGCTCTAACCAACTGAGCTATCCCGCCATAAGTAGTATCGCATCTGCCAAGTGGCGTTTGCGAGTGCAAAGGTAGGATGTTTATCTTACTTGTGCAAGTTTTTTCAATCATTTTTTTTGAATCGAACGGATTTTTTCGCCTTTCAGCCATCTCCCGAGGGCGAATCATATTTTTCATTACGATTTATCATGTTTAATCCCAGCCGGTTACACTCATCTCCCATCTTCATCGCATAAAAAGCCGAACTAAAGCGTCACGACGGATGTTATAATTACGAGAACGATACTAAGAAACAGCTCTTTGATTAATAAGGTATTTGTCAGGCGCTACTCGCGAGAGCAGCGCCTGACGCTTTTATTTGTTTTAGAATTTTCATAACTTTGCGCTGATTATGGAAACGACCGTCACAGATCTCATAGCCCGGATCATCAGGGATTCGGGAATCCGAAGAGCCGTTGTCTCTCCGGGTGCGCGTAATTCCACTCTGCTTCAAAGCATTGCCGACAGTGGCATCGATCCGGTATCAGTGGTCGACGAACGTGTAGCGGCCTTTGTGGCTCTCGGCATCGCCGCTGAATCGGGCGAGGGAGTCGTCATCGTATGCACGTCAGGCTCCGCGCTTCTCAACTATGCTCCTGCGCTTGCCGAAGCTCTCTACAGGAGGCTTCCGATAGTGGCGATTACTGCCGACAGGCCGGCTTACTGGATCGACAGAGCCGACAGCCAGACCATCCATCAGCCGGGAGCCCTTTCAGCCGTAGTCAAGAAGAGTTACACTCTGCCTCCGGCATCGGGCAGTGATGCTCCGGCTCACTCTCTCCTTCTGCTCAATGAGGCAGTCACCGAGGCGTTTAAGTGGCCAGCAGGTCCAGTGCATATCAATGTCCCGATTGATTTCCGCGCCGACGGAAAAATTGATATCGAGCCGCGGATTATATCCACTGTCTATCCCGACGCCGCCATCTCCACAGCCAGAGCCCGGGAGCTGGGACGGTTGCTCGCATCGCCGAGAAAAATCATGATAGTGGCAGGCGGCCTCCAACCCTCGCAACGCCTCAACAAGGCGATCGGCAAGCTGGGAGCGCTCCCGAATGTCGTGGTTGTTACCGAACCGACCTCCAACATCCATGCCCGCTCTGTCATCACGTCGGCCGAGGCAACACTAACCGCCGCCAGGAAGGAGAATCTTGACCGGCTGCGACCGGATCTGGTCGTGACGATAGGGGGCGCCATCGTGAGCGCAAGACTCAAAAAACTGCTCCGCACTACCCCGGGTCTCGAACACTGGGCCGTGGGAGGACCGATCTGCGGCTCTATGCCCGACACCTTCGGCTGCCTCACCAAAGTGATCGATATGAGCGCCGACAGCTTCATGCCTCTGCTTGCCTCGGCCATGCAACCCTACAGGGCTCCATCTGATTACGCAGCCGACTGGAGCGTGGCCTTCCATCGCGGAGCCTCCCTATTCCGCAGTGCGGTAGACCGCAGCCCGTGGAGCTCGCTCAAAGCCATAACGACAATGTTGACAGCAGTGCCACGCCGATGGAACATACAGATATCCAACGGCATGAGCATCCGCATTGCATCGTTGGCGGCAGCCGTCGCCGGACCGTGGCATCGCTTCGACTGCAATCGAGGGGTGAGCGGCATCGACGGCTCGACCTCCACTGCCATCGGTGCCTCAATCTCTTATACCGCCTCCTCCACACTCCTCATCACCGGCGACATGAGCGCGCTCTACGATCTGTCGTCGCTCGCATCAGGGATTGTGCCGCAGCGGTTCCGCATGGCTGTCATAGACAACGGAGGCGGAGGCATATTCCGCTTCTCAGGCGCCACCCGTCAGCTTCCGTGCCGTTCGGCCCTTCTTGAGATGGAGGGGCTGAAGGTGCCGGTCGAGGCTATGGCCGCCGGCTGTGGCTTTGCGTTTTTCAGAGCAGCCTCGGCAGACGAGCTTAAAGCCGTGTGGCCCGAATTCATATCCGAAACGCTTGGGCAGCCTGCCATCCTCCATATTGTCACCGACGGGCCGCTCGATGCCGAAATCTTCACCGACTACTATACTAATTCTTCACGAAAATGAGAGAATGGAAAAATATTAAGGAGTATACCGATATACTCTTTCAGCAACACGGCCATGTGGCCAAAATCACGATCAACCGTCCGGAGGTGTATAATGCATTCCGCCCCCAGACGGTGATGGAGATGCTCGATGCCGTTGCCTACACCCGCGAGGCCAACGACATAGGTGTGCTCCTGCTCACCGGAGCCGGCGACAAGGCTTTCTGCTCCGGAGGCGATCAGCGCGTGAAGGGACAGGGCGGTTACGTCGACGCCAACGGCGTTCCACGCCTTAATGTGCTCGACCTCCACAAGGCCATCCGCTCGCTCCCCAAGCCGGTCATAGCCCTCGTCAACGGATTTTCGATCGGCGGCGGAAATGTGCTTCAGGTTGTATGCGACCTCACCATCGCCTCCGATAATGCCCGTTTCGGCCAGGCCGGCCCCAAGGTGGGAAGTTTCGACGGCGGCTTCGGCTCCTCCTACCTCGCCCGCTGCGTAGGTCAGAAAAAGGCCCGCGAGATATGGTTTCTCTGCCGCCAGTACACAGCCGACGAGGCTCTCGAGATGGGCATGATCAACAAAGTCGTGCCGCTCGAACGGCTCGAAGATGAGGCTATGGAGTGGTGTGCCGACATTCTGAAGCGTTCGCCCATGGCCATCCGCATGATCAAGAGAGCTCTCAACGCCGAGCTCGACGGCCAGCACGGCATCATGGAATTTGCCGGCGACGCAACCCTGATGTTCTACATGATGGCTGAAGCTCAGGAGGGCAAGAACGCATTCCTCGAAAAGCGCGATCCCGACTTCAACGATTTCCCCCGCTTCCCCTGATGATAGCACGCAGCATCCGGCGCGACCTTCACTTTATCCGTCCGGCCGTAACATCGCGCGGAGCTCTTTCCGTTAAGGAGACCTATTACATCTCCCTTACCGACCCCACGCAGCCCGGTGTGGAGGGCATAGGCGAATGTGCGCTTTTCAGAGGTCTCGGCGCCGACGACCGTCCGGACTATGCCGACAAAGTAGAAGAAGTGTGCCGGGCCATCAACGAGGGGTGCCGGATGCCCAATTTCACCGGGTGGTCGTCGATCCGGTTCGGGCTCGAAAGCGCCCTCGAATCATTCCGGCATGGAGGCCACGGCACAGTTTTCCCTTCCGACTGGAGCCGCGGCGAAGGACCGGGCATTCGCATCAACGGCCTTGTGTGGATGGACGCTCCCGACCGGATGGAAGAAGCCGCGTTTGCCAAAGTCGAGGCCGGCTTCGACTGCATAAAGTTCAAGATCGGAGCCTGCGATTTCCGAGCCGAACTGCGCATGATCGAGCGCATCCGCCATCGCTTCGGCCCCGACGAGGTTGAGATCCGGCTTGATGCCAACGGGGCGTGGCGGGACGATAGCGAAGCATTGGCCCGGCTGCGCGCTCTTGCTCCGCTCGACATCCACTCGCTCGAACAGCCAGTACCTGCCCGCCACGAAGAGCTCCTGCAGGCTGTAGTAGCCAACTCTCCGATTGCCATTGCCCTCGACGAGGAGCTTATAGGCCGCAACCCAGAGACCGAAGCTACTGATCTGCTATCGTTTATCCGCCCGGCCTACATAATCCTGAAGCCATCGCTTTGCGGAGGTTTTGCCGGCGCTGAAAAGTGGATTTCCGAAGCCGACAGACTCGGCATAGGCCACTGGGCCACTTCTGCCCTCGAATCGAATGTGGGGCTCAACGCGATTGCGCAGTGGACGGCACGCAACGGTATTCCCGCGATGCCTCAGGGCCTCGGCACGGGCGCGCTCTATCTCGACAACATCCCCTCCCCTCTGTGGCTCGACGGGCAATATCTCCGCTATAATCCCAAAGCAGCGTGGGGGAACCCCTTTGAGGGATAAGCAGTTGCGCTATGACATATCAGGAATTTATCAAGGAGTGGCGCTCGCCCGACAGCTCCACCGTGGCTGCACACACAAGCGGCTCCACCGGCAAGCCCAAGCCTATCCGGCTGGCCAAAACGGATATGCTTGTCAGCGCGCGTGCCACCAACAGTTTTTTCGGCGTAAAGGCAGGCGACCTCCTGGCCATTCCTCTCGCTGCCGATTACATAGCGGGCAAGATGATGGCCGTGAGAGCCCTCGACAGCGGAGCGCGGCTTCACTCCGAGACCCCGTCGCGCTCGCCCCTTACCTCCCTGCCGGCTGAGGCGGTGGTGAAGATCGCCGCCATAGTGCCGCAGCAGATCCACGGATTGGCCGAAGCGCGCTGCCCGATTGAAAACGTTATCGTGGGCGGAGGTCCGGTGTCGCCCGAAGATGAGGCATTTGCCCTGCATAGCCGTCCTGAAACACTCTGGTGGGCCACCTACGGCATGACAGAGACCTGCAGCCACGTTGCGCTGCGGCGTTTCGGCACTCCACACTACAAGGCGGTCCCCGGAGTCACATTTTCAGTGACCCGCGACAACCGCCTCATTGTGTCGCACGACAGCACCACGTGGAGCCCCGTCGTGACAAACGATATCGTTGAGCTGATCGACCCCACGACCTTTATCTTCCGGGGACGCGCCGACAATGCCATCATCTCCGGCGGGATAAAGATTCATCCCGAGGAGGTTGAGCGCCTCATAGCTCCGGCGATGGAGGGGCGCCGGTTCTACGTCGCCTCGCGCGCCTCGGCAGAATGGGGTTCGGAAGTAGCCCTGATCATCGAGGGCCCGGAAGACGACGATTGCGCCGCCCGGCTGTTGGCCGCAGCCGCCGAGCTTGCCGGATCGGTGCGCCGTCCGCGGTCTGTCATCTGGCTTCCCGCCTTCCCTCAGACGAGTTCAGGCAAGATTATCCGGCAGACCTTCTGACTCAGCGTTTTCTCACGGGATCGCACGAGAGCCCCACGCCGAGCTTCTTGAAGATCTTGTGGTCTACCTCGCCGAGCATCACGGTCGAGTGTACCTGACACCCCCTGAGCTCGGGGAGTTTCTCGAGAGCGCGCCGGCAATTCTCGTCGGTGGTCGACAGCACCGACAGCGCCACAAGCACCTCGTCGGTGTGCAGTCGCGGATTGTTGCCTCCGAGATAGGTCAGCTTCGTGTGCTGGATCGGCTCGATCATCGACTGCGGGATCAGCTTGACCGAGTGGTCGATGCCCGCTAAATGCTTGATGGCGTTGAGGATCAGGGCTGCGCTCGGGCCCAGAAGAGTGCCGCTCTCAGCCGTGATGATTGTGCCGTCTGACAGCTCAATCGCGCTGCAGGGCACACCCGATTTCTCTGCTCTCGCCTTGGCGGCGGCTATCGGCTTGCGGTAGTCGGGCGTGATACCGGCCTGCTTAAACAGCAGCGCGATCTTGTTTACCTCGGCCTCGTTGCCGTCGCCCATAGCCATCTGGCCGAGCGCGGTATAATAGCGGCGGATGATCTCGTTTTTCGATGCGTCGCAGCACACCTCGTCATTGTCGATGCAGAAGCCCACCATGTTCACGCCCATATCGGTCGGGCTCTTGTAGGGATTCTTGCCGTAGATCCCCTCAAAGAGGGAGTTGAGCACCGGGAAGATCTCGATATCGCGGTTATAGTTGATGGCCGTCTTGCCGTAGGCGTCGAGATGAAACGGATCGATCATGTTAACATCGTTGAGATCAGCCGTAGCGGCCTCGTAGGCAATGTTGACCGGATGCTTCAGGGGCAGGCTCCACACCGGGAAGGTCTCGAACTTGGCATATCCCGCCTCGATGCCGCGCTTGTTCTCGTTGTAGAGCTGACTCAGACACACGGCCATCTTGCCGCTGCCGGGGCCGGGAGCCGTCACGATCACGAGCGGCCGCGTGGTCTCGACATAGTCGTTGCGTCCGAATCCCTCGTCCGATGCTATCAGCTCCACATTCGTCGGATAGCCGTCGATCAGGTAATGAATATAGGTGGGGATGCCCATGCGCTCGAGGCGCTTGCGGAATGTGTCGGCGCTCGCCTGCCCGTCGTAGTGGGTGATCACCACCGAGCTCACGAGAAAGCCGCGCTTCTGAAACTCCTCCCTGAGCCTCAGCACATCCATATCGTAGGTGATGCCGAGGTCGCTGCGCACCTTGTTTTTCTCGATGTCGGCAGCCGAGATCACTATCACGATCTCCGCATGATCGGCAAGCTGCGAGAGCATCCTGAGCTTGCTGTCGGGCTGAAAACCGGGCAGGACGCGGCTTGCGTGATAATCGTCGAAGAGCTTGCCGCCGAGCTCCAGATAAAGTTTGTTACCAAACTGAGCTATACGCTCTTTAATATGTTCCGATTGTATCCGGAGATACTTATCGTTGTCAAATCCGTATTTCATAACGGGACGCAAAGGTAAGCATTTTTCCCCTACCGTCAAAGCCCTGCTCCTCCTTTTCTGCTTTCCACGGCGGCTCTGTCTCGTGTTATCCGTTATCCGTGTGTCGTGTGTGGGAGGTGGATAACACGATAACAGATAACGCTCGCTTACTTCTTGAAAGTCATGCTTGAGATAAAAACTCCGCCCACAGTGATCGCCGCGCCGACAATCATGCACCACGACACGGGCTCGCCGATTATGATGGCCGAGGTCACGATCGTGATGATCGGCACGAGGTAAATATAGTTGGCAGTTTTTTCTACACCTATACGTTTCAGAGCAAGATTCCACATGAGATAGCACATAAACGACGCACCAAAGCCGAGAAAGAGGAGATTGCCAATGACCGCCTCCGACCGTAGCAACGTCACGTCGAGATGACTTGATCCCGACAGTAGCGCCCATAATGCCGCAGTAGCCAGACCGTAGAAAAACACCTTGCGATTGATAAACATATTGGCATAGGCCGCATTGAGACCTTTGAGCAGAAAACAATAGACGGCCCATGAAAAAGCTGCCACAAGCGTAAGGCCATCGCCCAAAGGACTGAGATGATAGTTGAACACGCCGTTGAAAATCACCACAGCGACCCCGACAAATGCCAGCGCCGATCCCACCCATGCCGTTGGCAATACTCTGTCCTTGAAAAACAAACAGCCAAGCATCATTGTGAATATTGGTGCACAGCAAAGGATAAGCGACACATTGGAGGCAAAGGTCAGACCGAGCGCGCTGTTTTCGGTGATGAAATAGAGCGATCCGCCCGTTATCCCCGCAAGGAGCAGCATAGCCTCATCTCTCAATGAATTTGCAAACAGACGGTTGTGTGAGAAAATCAGGGTGCAGATATAGGCGAGTGCAAACCGTAGCATGAAGATCCACTCCGGCGTGAGTCCGCAGGCAAGAAGGATCTTGGTCGAGACAAACGTCGTTCCCCATATCGCCACGGTAATAAGAGCCAACAGATTGTAGAGGATATATCGTTTCATACGAAAGGAATTTTGATACTTGAATGATATAAACTTTTTCGCTGCAAAATTAGCCATAGTTAAGAGACTTTCCTTTACAATTTCATAATATTGGGAAATATTCCTATATTTGCACTATATTTCCCTATAACTTCCTCATTCGGGATGCCGATGGGAACCTTTTCAGGAAAATTTGACTATGGTAAGATTAGACGAAACAGACATAAAGCTGCTCAATGCCCTCCAGAAAGACGCCAAAGCAAACACTAAGGAGCTGTGCGACAGGCTCCACCTATCCAAAACCCCAGTCTATGAACGTATGCGCCGCCTTGAAAATGAAGGAGTCATCAAAGGCTACAGCGCTATAATAGATAACAAGAAAGTCGGGCTGCCTCTCATCGTGTTCTGCAATGTGTCATTGGCCGTTCACGACGACGAGCATATCGAGCGCTTTAAGCAGGACATATCCGCGATAGAAGAAATAATGGAATGTTATTCGACTGGTGGTTTCTATGATTTCCTGCTGAAAATTGTCCTCAGAGATCTGGATGAATACAATACGTTTGTGTTCGAAAAGCTGACCAAAGTCCACGGCATAGTGAAAATGCAGAGCTCGTTTGTGCTCAGCGAGATCAAACACAAGACGGAGCTAAACATCCGTCTATGACATCCCCCACCCATCACGAGGGCCCGGCTCTCTGTTTTCCCCCTCGGGGTGTTATCCGTTATCCGTGTTTCTGCCTCGGTGGCGTGGATAACACGATAACAGATAACGCTATCTGACAGCCCGGTGTTGTGGCGCCCAAATCCTCTGCGCAACTTCACCACAACTCTCTCTATATACACTATACTTAATATATATTATTATATATACAAATAATATTATTAAGACCAATAGCTGTAAATAGCGACAATGCCGACGAATTTATCCCCGCCCTGACCCTACCGGCAGGTAAGTGTCCCACTGTCCCAGCCCCCCGGACGTCAGGACACTTGGGACACATCAGCGAGCGTTATCGTGTTATCGTGTTATCCACGGCCCCGCCGCTGAAACATGGATAACGGATAACAAGCGATTAAATCCGGGGCGGGTGGGGAGAGGATGAGAAAAAATCGTTATCTTTGCAGTCCGGCAGGGTATATGGCCGCGGCAATATCGGAGCTATGATGTGTCGACGCCACCGGCCGGCCAGCCATCTTTCAAGTATCAGGACTATCATAATCAGCAAGATATGAAGAATTTTCTCTCAAGTTTCTTAGGCTCTCTCGCCGCGCTATGGGTCACGATTGCCGTCGCCGGATTTTTCGGTATAGTGATGCTCGTTGGCCTAATAGCTGCTGCGTCGAGCGCAGAAAAGACTGAAATAAAAGATAACTCGGTGCTTATGCTCGATCTGACCGGCGAGGTGACCGACCGCCCCGCCCCGGTCGACATCATGTCGCGCCTGAGCGGCCAGACCGAACTCCGCTCGCTGCCTCTCGACCGCATCGTGGCCTCGCTCCGCGCAGCTGCCGACGACGACAACATCAGCGGCCTCTTCATCAAGGCCGGAGGCGCCTCGATGGGCGTGGCTCAGGCCAAAGCGATCACCGACGCCGTGGCCGATTTCAAGACTTCGGGCAAATGGGTGATTGCCTACGGCGACACCTACACACAGTCCAACTACATGATCTCCACGGCAGCCGACTCCGTGCTGGTCAACCCGATCGGCATGGTCGACATCCACGGCCTCGAATCGACCACGATGTATTTCAAGAACTTTCTCGAGAAGATCGGGGTCGAAGTGCAGGTAGTGAAGGTGGGCACCTACAAGAGCGCCGTAGAGCCGTTTCTGCTCAACGACATAAGCGCCGCCAACCGCGAGCAGCAGGAGTCATTCCTCGGCACGATCTGGAACGACATGGCCGGGACAATAGCCCGGGGCCGCGCCCTCCCATCCGACTCTGCCGTCAACGCATGGGCCGACGCATTTGCCATGACCAAGCCCGCCGAGTGGTATCTTGACAACCGCATCGTCGATGCCCTCCGCTACCGCCATCAGGTGGACGAGACCCTGCGCCATCTCACCGACCGCGACAGCGACGAGGATATCCGCTTTGTCGACGCCGTTGACTACTACACGATGCGGATGCTCGACAAGGTTGAGAAGCGCAAGGATAAGAAGATGATAGCCGTGCTCTATGCTCTGGGCGACATCACCGAAAACGGCGAGGGAGGCATAGCCTCGGAGCGCCTCGTGCCGCAGATCATGGAGCTGGCCGCCAACAAAAAGGTCGACGGCCTCATCCTCCGCGTCAACTCGGGCGGCGGCAGCGCCTACGCCTCCGAGCAGATATGGGAAGCCCTCGAGCAGTTCAAGGCCCGCACCGGCAAGCCCTTTTATGTGTCGATGGGCGACGTGGCCGCATCGGGCGGCTACTACATCTCCTGCGGAGCCGACAAGATTTTTGCCGAGCCCGTGACCCTCACCGGCTCAATCGGCATCTTCGGCATCATCCCGCAGGGCAGCAAGCTCCTCAACGACAAGCTCGGCATCAACACCGCCACCGTGGCCACCAATCAGCCCTCGCTCAACTTCTACAAACCGATGACAGAGTCGCAGCGTGCCGCCATGCAGGCCTACGTCGACCGGGGCTACGATCTGTTCACCCGCCGCTGCGCCGAAGGCCGCCACATGAGCCAGGACTCGATCAAAGCCATCGCCGAAGGGCGCGTATGGGCCGGTGCGACGGCGCTGGAGATCGGGCTCGTCGACAGTCTCGGCGGTCTTGACGCCGCCATCTCTGCCATGGCCGAGCACCTTGACGCCTCCGACTCCTATTATGTGGTTGACTTTCCCAAGATCAAGTTCCGCCTGATCGACGAAATCATGACTCAGGCCTCCAACATACGCGCAGCCGCAGTAGAGAGCGAGCTGGGCGAGGCAGCCCCCTATTACCGCGCGCTCAAATCGTTCGGCAGTCTCGATCCTCTGCAGGCCCGTATGGATTATATCGAGCTTCACTAATCAATCACCTGTCGGCATACATGGCTTCCCGACGGATTTTCAAATCACTGATCCTGTGGCCCCTGTCCCGCCTCTACGGGATGGGCGTGGGATTGCGCAACCTGTTTTTTGACCGCGGCCTGCTGAGCCGCAAGTCGTTTGACATACCCGTGATAGCCGTAGGCAACATAGCCGTAGGCGGCACCGGCAAGACCCCCCACACCGAATATATCGTAGAAAATCTCAGGGACGAATTCAGGATAGGCATCCTGAGCCGCGGCTACCGCAGGCGCACACGCGGATTTGTCCTCGCCACCCCCGGCTCACACCCCGACGACATCGGCGACGAACCATTTCAGCTCTACCGTAAATTTGGCGGCAAAGTGATGGTGGCCGTGTGTGAGGACAGGGTCAGGGGCATAGAGCAGATGCGCAGCATCGATCCGGGGCTGCAGATGATCGTGCTCGACGACGCTTTCCAGCACCGCTATGTCAAGCCCGATGTGGCCATAGTCCTGTCGGAGTATTCCCGCCCCCCGTTTGCCGACAATCTCCTGCCCTACGGACGGCTCCGCGAACCGATGCGCGCCATCAACCGCGCCGATGCCGTTGTCGTCACCAAATGTCCCGACACGGCCCAGCCGATCGACTTCCGCATGATGCGCGAAAACCTCAACCTCTTTCCCTATCAGAAGCTGATCTTCTCGCGCTATGACTACCGCCCGCTCCGGCCGGTGTTTCCCGACGCGGTAGTGGAGATACCCGATCTCTCCACCTACGGCCCCGCAGATGTAGTGGTGTCGCTCACCGGAGTGGCCAACCCCAGGCCTTTCCTTCGCCATCTGCGCCGCAACGGCCCCAAGGTCAAGGTGCTCCGTTTCGACGATCATCACCGCTTCACCGCCTCCGACATGCAGCGGTTGCAGCGGAAATTTGAACCGATAGCCTCCAATCCCCGCGCCATCATCATCACCACGGAAAAAGACGCAGTGAGGCTCGCATCGTGCCCCTACTTCCCTCCCGAGCTCAGGAGCAAGATCTTCTACATGCCCATCTCGGTTGAGGTCCTCCCCCACAGCGACATCGACCTGCCCGACCTGATCCGTCAGATAGTCCGGTCAAACCTTTGACACGCCCCATACGTTTGTCTTTCACAGCAACCAACCCTCCTATCCAAATATCCATGTTAGACAAGATCAAAGAAACCGCCTCATTCCTGCGCTCACGCGTAGAAGGCGAGATGCCCCATATAGCCATAATCCTCGGCACCGGCCTCGGCGCTCTGGTCGATCATATCGAGGACAAGCAGTATATCCCCTACACCGAGATCCCCAACATGCCCGTGTCGACAGTAGAGGGGCACTCGGGTAATCTCATCTTCGGCAAGCTGGCAGGCCAAAGGGTGGTTGCCATGCAAGGCCGATTCCACTACTACGAAGGCTACGACATGAAGCAGGTCACCTTTCCGGTGCGTGTCTTTCAGGCTCTCGGCGTGAGCACCCTCTTTGTGAGCAACGCCGCCGGAGGCATGAACAAGGAGTTTCGCGTAGGCGACATCATGACCATCACCGACCACATCAACCTCTTCCCCGAAAATCCGCTAAGAGGCAGGAACTATAATGAGCTCGGCCCGCGCTTCCCGGCCATGACCGAGGCCTATGATCCCGGCCTCATTGCCGAAGCCGACGTCGTGGCCTCCAACCTCGGCATCCGCCTGATGCACGGCGTGTATGTCGGCACCCCCGGCCCCACATTCGAGACTCCCGCCGAATATGAATATTTCCGCATCATAGGCGGCGACGCAGTGGGCATGTCTACCGTCCCCGAAGTGATCGTGGCCAATCATGCCGGCATGAGGGTGTTCGGCATCTCAGTCATCACCGACCTCGGAGGCAAGGACGTGAAGGAAGTGCCCACCCACGAGGAGGTGCAGCTCGCCGCTCAGAAGGCCCAGCCCAATATGCTCGCCGTAATCAAAGGACTCGTAGCAACACTCTGACACTATGGAAATATCTGAAATTGGAGAATTTGGCCTCATCGACCGTCTCACCGACGGCATGACCAACCGTCAGGAATCGACCGTGCGCTCCGTTGGCGACGACGCCGCAGTCATCCGCAATCCGGAAGACACCGACACCCTTGTCTCGACCGACCTCCTTGTCGAGGGCGTCCACTTCGACCTTACCTACGTTCCGCTCCGCCATCTCGGCTACAAATCCGTCATTGTCAACCTCTCCGACATCTGCGCCATGAACGGCACCCCCCGGCAGATCACCGTCGGCCTGGCCGTCTCGAGCCGCTTCACCGTCGAGCATATCGAGGAGCTCTATGCCGGCATGAAACTGGCCTGCGAAATCTACGGAGTTGATCTCGTAGGCGGCGACACCACCGCCTCACGTTCGGGCCTTGTCATTGCCGTCACAGTCATAGGCACCTGCCCCAAAGGCGAAGCCGTGGGACGCGACGGCGCCCGCGACACCGATCTCATCTGCGTGTCGGGCGACCTGGGAGCCGCTTACATGGGCCTTCAGCTCCTCGAACGCGAAAAGGTGGCCTCGGCCGGCCAGAAAGATTTCGTGCCCCGCTTCGAGGGGAAGGAATATCTGGTAGAGCGCCAGCTCAAGCCAGAGGCACGCCGCGACATTGTGGAGATCCTTGCCCGTGAGGAGATCAAACCCACCTCCATGATCGACGTGAGCGACGGCCTCTCGTCCGAGCTCCTGCATCTCTGCAAAGCCTCAAAATGCGGTTGCCGCGTGTATGAAGACCGCATACCGATCGACTATCAGACAGCCGTCATGGCAGAAGAACTGGGCATGAATCTCGTGACAGCCGCCCTCAACGGTGGCGAAGACTACGAACTGCTTTTCACCGTGCCGCTTCACCTCCACGACAAAGTGAGCCATATCGACGGAATCAAGGTCATAGGCCATATCACCAAGCCCGAGCTCGGATGTGCCCTCGTCACCCGCGACGGAGCCGAGATGCAGCTTCGCGCACAGGGCTTCAACCACATGGC
>CAYWWE010000009.1:0-36000 GCA_964461785.1 uncultured Bacteroides sp. | reverse complement strand
TCACTATTATGTTAAATAGGGCATCTGATAAAACCTGTTCTCTTTCTTATTGGTCTATTTCAGTCGATGCTTGCATTCTCTACACCGTCCGAATTACACGTCTGTCCGGATTCTTCCCCCCTGCTCATTTCGCTTCTTTAATCGCATTGTAGTTTCTTTAAAAATCACTGTCCCGGGGATATCTTTGATAAGCCCGGGACAGCACTTTAGCCATCAGTCCGTAAGGATCTGATATGGATTCGTTTTAGGCAAGTGTTGCGATAGTCTCGATCTCGACAAGAACCTGCTTGGGCAGCTCCTTGACAGCCACGGCAGAACGTGCAGGGAACGGAGCTGTAAACTCGCGGCCATAGACTTCGTTCATAGGAGCGAAGAGGCTCATATCGGCAAGGAAAACTGTGGTTTTTACCACATTGTCGATAGTGCAACCTGCCTCCTTGAGGATAGCCTTGATATTTGCGATGCTCTGAGCGGTCTGAGCCTCGATGCCTTCGGGTATTGAGCCATCAGCAGGATTCAGGGGTATCTGACCTGAGATGAAGAGGATATTGCCACACTTAATGGCCTGGCTGTAAGGACCGATCGCTGCGGGAGCTTCGGCAGTAGCAACTTGAATCTTATTCATAGCTGTGGTGATTATATAGATTGGTTAAACTTGAGGATAAACACGTTATTTTACGACAGGGATAGTTATGTCAAGAGATGACAGAAGGGTCGAGCCTGCAACTGTTTCCAGAGCTTCCTCTACCCGATCTGCGATATCGTTGACGGACTTATAATCAGTATTAAAATCAGGAATAAAATCGGAGGCACCATGCTGCTCAAGACGCTTGACGGTCTCCCCTACCGTAATATGGCTTATGTCAGTAGCTGGCAACAGCGGGTGATAGCCCAGATCTCCTTCAGCTTGCTCATATACAATGAGTCCCACATCATGAAGCCTGATAGCTGTGAGCCTGACCAGATTTTCGGGAATTCTGTATTCTTTGGCTAAATCAGCAATGGTTATGGCGGGAAGACCCTTAGCAAAGCGTTTTACAATCAGCGTCATCACCGCAAGAGTTACCCTTCGGCGATAGGCGATGGAAATATTATCAACTTTCTCATAGAATGAGAATTGACCGATATTCTGGGAGGCGTAACACACAAGCGACCCGATCAGAGTGGTGAGCCATGACAACTGAATCCAGATGAGAAGAAGCGGAAGGAACGAAAATGAGCCATAGATTGCATTATATTTCGTCACATACATCTGACCGGACAGAAACACCCATTGTATGATCTGGAACGCAGTTCCGACAAGTGCACCTGAGAAAAAAGCATTGACAAATCGCACCTTGGCATTGGGGATCAGCATATACGCACCGGCAAAAAAGAGCCATGTGAGGAGGACACCGAGCGCATCAATAAAAAGATTGACCACCGGACCCATAAAATCAAACACCACCAGTTTGTGCAAGGTGGTCGACATCAGGATTGTAATGCCTCCTGCGCAAATCATGAGAATAGGAAGTACAAGGAAAATGGCGAGATAATCGGTGATTTTACGCCAGAAAGTCCTGCCCTCCACTACCCTCCAGATCTTATTGAAACATCCCTCGACCGAGCTGAGAAGAGAGATAAGGGTATAGAGAAGAAAGATTATGCCAATGCCGACAAATATTCCTTCAGAAGCCTGGGAGAGATAGCTGTCAACAAACTTCAGTGCGACTTCAATTGCCTGACTCTGAGATGGGAACAGCTTGAACAGCTGATCCTGCAAAAGGTTCTGGAAACCGAATCCACGGCATATCGCAAAGAACAGCGCGAGCGTAGGCACGATGGCAAGCACGGTGCTGTATGTCAATGCGCACGCCTGCGACTGCAGATCGGCATCAAGAAAGGATCTGACAGTGAGGTTTATGGTCTTGACGGTGTTTACACGCCAATTATCCCTGGTATCATTCCATACGTCCTGACTGACATACTCCCAAAGTGATACCGTTCTTGTCTTGATCTTATCGAAAAATGCTGCGAAACCCGACGGTTGATTTCCCTCCGGCATTACAGGCTGAGTCATATATCAATGGATTCTGATTCTTTACTGAAAACAGATCACTCTATGCCCTCGACCAAAGCCGGTTGAGCAATGTCACTCTCAAACAGACTTCCTTCGGCCGACGAGGAGATCATTCCGGAAGTGATCACAACGTAACCAAGGAAAAGAAGAGCACCGACAACCAATCCGGTAAGCAATCCCCAGAAATATCCGACACCAAACCGAGAGCCTGACTCTGAGGCACTCTCTTCCGAGTCATCTTTATCAGCAGTTTCCTCCTCAGATGCCGATTCTTCATTATCAATTTCAGATTGGTCAGTATAGGCTTGCGACATAATCTCGTCTATACCCATTACCGGCTTGGAGACAGTTGGATCCGGAAGTTCCTCTCCGGGGACCGTATTTTCAAGCGTGACAGTTTCAACCTCCGTCTCCTGGCTTCCGGCTTCGGGAGAGACCGCATCATTTTTTTCTACAGACTCCTCTTTCTCAGAATTGTCATCAGCAGATGGTTGAAGAATGTCGGTGGCAACTGGTACATGGAGTTCCGTCGGCTCCTCCACCTCCGGGTCTACGGAAGCCTGTTGAGTGTCCGGCTCGGCAACCACCATGACAGCATGATCTTCAAGGGCTTCAAGATCCGACTCACTTACTTCCGGTGTCAGTACCGTAGGAGAAAATGATGAGAAAGGACTGTTGACAGTATCAGCAAACAGTTTGTCAGGTACAAATCTGATAGGATTAGCAGCATCACCGGTCAGCTCAAAAACTCCGAGCCCGGGGAGAGAAGCCGAGTGACCATCAGCAAGCGTTTCGCCTGTAATACCGAAAATCTCGTTGACGAGAGTCACACGATCATCTATTTCAGCACCGAACAAGTCGGCGGGCAATAGCTCTGCGAGCTGCCTGAGATTAAGTTTTCCGTTCATTTTGAAAGTCGGTTACGAAGGATTACGCTGGTTCTGAATTCCGGTTCTATCACTGGTGGCATAAGGATTCGCTGATCGGAATCATGATCCTCCTTAATATATTCCTCGTGCTTCGTGGCAGAGAAATTACCAAAGCCGGGAACAGCTACGGTGTCGAGATTGCAACACGCCTCCGCAATTGTAGCCGCAAGCGTCTCGATCATTTTCGCTGCATCCTTGGAGTCGATACCTGCCCTGTCGGCAAATTGTTGGGTAATCTGTATGGTATCCATAATAGTTAAAGCAATTTATCGCGGAGCGCAAAGCGCGGACGACGTTTGACTTCGATGAAAATTTTTCCAATGTACTCCCCTACCACCCCCAGTGCCATGAGGATAATGCTGCCCAGAAACCATGTCGACAACATGAGCGAAGTCCAGCCCGGAATGGCCTCATGCCCGAAATAGGCGCTGAAAACATACAGAGCCATCGCCACATCGAGAAGCAGGAGGGCCAGACCGACAAAGAAAATAATCCTGATCGGCCGTGACGAGAAACTGGTGATACCGTCGATCGAGAAACTGAGCATCTTGCTCAGTGGATATTTGGACTCACCGGCCACTCTCACTGCCCTGCTATACATGACCGTAGCTGTCTGTAGCCCGAGCTGAGGAATTATTCCTCTCAGAAACAGGTTACTCTCTCCATATTCCGACAGAAGTCCGATCGCCCGGCTGCTCATAAGGCGGTAGTCGGCATGATCATAGACAGTGTCGAGACCCATACTGGCCTGGAAACGGTAGAAGGCATGAGCCGTGCTGCGTTTGAACCATGTATCAGTCTCGCGGGAAGAGCGTACACCATATACAATTTCTGCGCCAGCATTAAATTTTTCAGTCATCTCTATCATGGCCAAAGGATCGTCCTGCAGGTCAGCGTCAATAGAGATGGCTGCGTCACATGCATTCATCACGGTCATGAGGCCTGCGAGGAGTGCATACTGATGACCCCTGTTATGAGCCAATGCAATCCCCTTTATCCTCGACGACCGTTCATGTGCCTCAGAAATCACTTCCCATGTCCGGTCACGACTGCCGTCGTCTACACACAGAATATAGCTTGAAGACGAGGCTATCTCCTTGGCCACCATCATATCTATAACTTCAGAAAGCCTGCCGAGAGATATCGGCAGGGCTTCCTGTTCGTTATAACAAGGCACTACGACCGCAATGACGGGAGGATCATTCTTCCCTTTTGGCGGCATATAGTTTGTGTCACCTTCCGTGGCCATAGGCTGATCAGTAGTTACGGGCAAAAATCACACGGCGGTGAGAAGGTTTGCCGGTGAGCATGTCGACACCCTCCTCCTCGGGCGCATCGAGTGGAATGCACCTGATGGTAGCCTTTGTCTCCTCCTTGATTCGGTCTTCGGTCTCAGGAGTTCCATCCCAGTGCGCGAGGATAAAACCACCTTTGTCAAGAGCTTCCTTGAATTCCTCATAGGTGTCAACCTTAACGGTCATTTCCTCACGCTGCTTGAGTGCCTTGTTGAAAATATTTGTCTGAATATCTTCCAGAAGATCGGCGACATGATCGACTATACCTTCAAGGCGTCCTTCACTCTTTTCAAGAGTGTCGCGCCGCATGATCTCGACTGTGCCGTTGGCAAGATCCCTCGCGCCGATTGCCAGACGAACGGGTACACCCTTCAGTTCATAATCGGCAAACTTGAATCCCGGGCGACGGTTGTCGGCATCGTCATATTTAACGCTGATACCGCGCCGTCGCATTTCGGCAACGATCGGCTCTACAGCCTTGGTGATTTCGTCACGCTGCTCATTGTTCTTATAGATCGGCACGATCACGACCTGGATAGGAGCCAGATGTGGAGGAAGCACCAGTCCGTTGTCATCTGAATGTGTCATGATGAGAGCACCCATCAGTCGGGTCGATACGCCCCATGAGGTTGCCCAGACATATTCAGGTTTGTTCTCTTTATTGACAAACTGCACATCAAAAGCCTTGGCAAAGTTCTGCCCGAGGAAATGACTTGTACCGCTTTGGAGAGCCTTGCCATCCTGCATCATGGCCTCGATGGTATACGTTTCGAGAGCACCGGCAAAACGCTCATTGGCGCTCTTTATTCCTTTGACAACCGGCACAGCCATATATTTCTCAGCAAAGTCAGCATAGACATTGATCATGCGGATTGCCTCCTCCTCGGCCTCCTCACGGGTGGCATGAGCCGTGTGCCCTTCCTGCCAGAGGAATTCGGCTGTACGGAGGAACATACGGGTGCGCATTTCCCAGCGCATCACATTAGCCCACTGGTTGATGAGGATGGGAAGATCCCTATATGAATGAATCCAGTTGCGATAGGTGTTCCAGATAATTGTCTCGGAAGTAGGACGAATGATAAGCTCCTCCTCCAGACGGGCCTCCGGATCGACAACCACACCTGAACCGTCAGGAGCATTCTTCAGACGATGGTGGGTAACTACCGCACACTCCTTTGCAAAACCTTCCACATGTTCGGCTTCGCGAGAAAGAAATGACTTCGGGATCAGGAGAGGGAAATAAGCATTCTGGTGACCGGTTTCCTTAAACATACGGTCAAGCTGCTGCTGCATCTTTTCCCAGATCGCATAACCGTAGGGTTTGATAACCATACAGCCGCGCACAGCGCTTTGCTCTGCAAGATCAGCCTTGACCACCAGGTCGTTATACCACTGGGAGTAATTATCAGCTCTTTTTGTGAGGTCTTTAAGTTCCTTTGCCATTTATCTTATGAATAATGATTACGGGGCTGGAGTATTATTTTTTATTTGTAAGCGATGAGGCGAGTTGCTCTTTGTGAGCCTGCTCGATCAGCGAAGGGCCCGGAATGAAGAACAGTTCAAGGCGGCGGTTGGCTGCCCTGTGTCGCCGGGTGTCATTCTCCTCCACCGGATCGTCGGCTCCCATCGCGTATGGAATGAACACGATGTCGGGGCTGACAACCCCATCGTCTATCATATCCAGGAAAAAGTCGTAGACGGAATACAGACGGGCCGTCGACAGGCGCTCATGATAGAGGGCATTGCCGGTATCATCGGTGTGAACGGCTGCAACGATCTTATATTTCATCGGATCTTTCATCAGGGCGAAAAGCGGCTTCATTATGCGCTCGGCCGCGTCGTTGAGGAGTGTGTCGTTGGGCAGGAAAATATTATCCGTAGGAATGGTCACGACCATCACTTCGCCGTCGCGCATAAGATCGACCGTAAACGGACCCTTCAAACTTTTTGCGACTGCCGCTATATGTTCCCTGACAAACGGTTTCTCCTTATCGGGCACCAAAGGAGTTGCAAGATTCGGTTCAAAATCCATATCCATGAAAGTCTCTTCATTAAATCCCTCGTAAGGATCAGTGTAAAACACCTCGGCCAATGCCCTTGAGCTGAGCAAAAGAACCGTTGCGGAAAGGATTAACGAAATAAGAGAATATCTGTTCATGGAGAGGGAATTAGAGGAGATGGATCAGTCGGTTGAGTCAAGCAGTTCGGTGAGATCGTCGAGACCCTCCTCTCCATTGAGAAGAGAATCTTCATAGTCAAGCTCTGCCGAAATAATGAGGGGAAGATCTTCAGGATCGAGCGACGCATTTTTATCACGGCGAAGCATGGTCCTTGCATAAGTGACCAGTTCCGATTCGAGCTCAGCACGTTCAGGATCTTCGTCGTTGTCAGGATCAAGCAGACCGCGTGTCTCGTAGAAATCCCATATCATATCGATTATGTTCAGGATTTCATCTTCGTTATACTCTTTGTGCCCAGTCTCCCGGAGCCGCCCGAGTATGTATTTAACAGCCGAATTTTCGTCAAAAATATTCATTGCATATCTAATAGACCTGTGGGGAGCTCCATTTCAAGGAGGCTCTCTTCGGTATTGAAATCAGTTATCAGATCATTTGCCAAGGGCACCATCACAGTAGATCCGTCGGGCCTGTCGACTATAAGAAGTATATTCTGTGTCGAATCGTCGATATCCACGATAGTACCGATCAGGGGGCCGTCGCTATCCTTAAGTTTCATGCCAATCAACATCGACGCATAGAATCCTTCCCGATCGTCATCATCGTCGTCGCTGTCGTTCCCATTATTGGTGACCAGTTGCGGATCGGCATAAAATGTTGCGCCCGTAAAGAATGAGGCCTTTTCGTCAGAATCAATACCGTCAAGTGTTATGAGGAACGTGTCGGCGCTACGAGGCCTGAGCGAAGATACGAAAAAAGGCACGGGAATACCCTCGACCGGAGTAATAAGACACATACCGGACTCCATGGTGACATCCGGATCTACAGTCACGGAGAGCTCACCACGGATACCGTGAGTCTTATTGACCGTTGCGACAGGTATCAGTTCATTTAATCGGATCATGGTGTCATGAAATGAGGGTTATCTCTTACGCTTGCGTTTTTTCTTGGAGGGAGCAGGCACATCAGAGATAGAATAGTCATGGAGAAGGGTTGTCTCAGGATTGAGTCTGATCTGTCCGTGACTGAGATCGGCAAGCTCTCTGAGAACCGTTGCATCGTCGGTAGTCTCAGGATTGATGGCCAGACGGAGTTTCTTCATCTGGTTGGCAATCAGCAATACGAGAGTGTCGCGCTCCTCCCCTTCTTCCATCTCTGCGGCGGCATCTATCAGCTTCTCGATGTTCTTACCGTAATGAGCGTGGCGGATAAATGCCGGATGGTTTTCTATTGGCTCGGGCCTGAGGTCAAGATTACTTGGATCAATGATCTCATAGGGATAATCAATGTCGAGAGCAAAATCACTCATTATGGCGAGGTGATCCCACAGTTTGCGCATATATTCGTCCATGTCACCTGTCTGAGGCAACAGAGTCTTCATGACACCGATAATTGTGTGAGCACAACGAGTGCGCTCGTCACGATCCGGGATCGTCATGCAGTGGTCAATCATCTGCTGTATGTTGCGCCCGTATTCCGGCAGGCGGAGTTTAGGTCGTCGAGTGTTGTAGCTAAGCATATTTGATTGAAGGATGTCATGCCATGAAAGGATGGCCAATTGAGGCAAAATTACGAAATTTTTCCGGCATAACAAGCAAGAGCCGACGCAAATGTAACTGCGCCGGCTCTTTTTAGCTTTTATTAATGTAAAACCGATTACATATTCATGCCACCATCGACCTGAATAACCTGACCGGTGATGTAGCTCGACATGTCAGATGCAAGGAATACGGCGGTGTCGGCAATATCCTCGACTTTACCTCCGCGACGAAGGGGGATCTTCTTGGTCCACTCTGCACGCACCTCATCGGGTAGCGCAGCAGTCATGGCAGTCTCAATAAAGCCCGGGGCAATAGCGTTGGCGCGGATACCGCGGCTTCCTACTTCCTGAGCAATGCTCTTGGCAAGAGCGATAAGTCCTGCCTTTGATGCAGCATAATTGGCCTGACCGGCATTGCCATGAACACCTACTACTGAGGCCATATTGATGATGCTGCCGGAGCGCTGCCGGAGCATGATGGGCAAAACTGCATTGATGAAGTTGAAAGCGCTCTTGAGGTTGACGGCAATTACGGCATCCCACTGAGCTTCAGTCATACGCATCATGAGTCCGTCTTTGGTGATACCGGCGTTGTTGACAAGGATATCAATGCGACCGAAATCAGCCTTGACCTGATCAACTACCTCTTTAGTCTGGTTGAAATCGGCTGCATTTGAAGCATAGCCCTTAACCTTTACGCCGAGGGCTGCTATTTCGGCCTCAGTGGCTTTGCCGTTTTCGTCGATGACAAGGTCGGTAAATGCTATGTTGGCTCCTTCAGCAGCAAAGCGTAAAGCGAGAGCCTTGCCGATGCCACGTGCGGCACCGGTAATAAGAGCTGTCTTTCCTTCAAGAAGTTTCATTTCTATATTGTGATGGGTTGGTTTGTGGCGGCACTTACGCCGGCGGCTACCTTATCTATTCCGCTGCGGATGCCGTTGATGATAAATCTGATTATGTTGTCGCGCACCTGCTCGGTCGTAATGTCATGGCCGGCAAACTGATCCGGATCATAAGAGGAGAGAGCTTGCGACACAAGCCATTCAAGGGTAGGCAGTCTGCGGGCCTGATCAGGATCAAACACACCTTCGGCCACACCCTCTGCGATGAGAGCTTTAAACATGTCCAACTCCTTGTCGAGAGCAAGACGTCTGATGCGGTCGATGCGCCTCTGATCACGCCCGAGCCATTGAAGGATACCGTCATGACGGGGCATGGCCTCGGTAAGAAAGTCAAATCTGACCCGGAGGTACTGCTCAAGTTTTGCTGTCGCGTCGAGATCCGAGCGATCCTTGATACTGCGCAGTCGCTGCACCAGCTGCTCGCTTTCGCGCTCAATCACAGCATTGTAAATCTCGCGTTTGTTTTTGAAATAGGTATAGATAGTACGCCGCCCCTTGTCAGAAGCGGCAGCGATATCATTCATGGTGGTGTTCTCAATACCCTTATGAACAAAGAGCTGACGAGCCACCTCAATAAGTTTTTCGCGAGTCTTGCTTACCATTACGGCGCAAAAGTAACACATTTTTTGCAAATGTGCGCAATATTGCAATGGAAAACATATAATATTACCGGTAGACTTTCATTCCGGATTTTTTCGAGATCAAATTTAGAAAGCCAATAGCATCATCGCGCGAAGCATTTATAAGGTCGGGATAATGCGCATCGGAATTGATCACGATCGGAGCTCCTGCCTCAATGATTCTTTCCCACAGTTCAATCTTAGGGAAGAAGCGGCGGGTGTGGGAATAGGTCTTAGTGTTGATTTCAACCGCCAATCCGCGGCCGATCACTTTGTCGACAAGCTCACTGACAAGAGAGCGATACCAACTGTATGATTCTACATCCGGATCAGCAGCAGATGCATTATTGGCTATTTTATCCAGATGTCCGATTATATCAAATCCTCCGGCTTCCACCATCCGCAGCGACTGCTCATAAAATGTCTCGACTACATATCTCAGGTCACCACGGAAACGATGCCTCAGATTTTCGAGAAAACGTTCCGGTCGTCCGTCGACATCTATCTGCTCTCCATCCTGATTGGTGATGAAATGGATTGATCCTATTCGGTAATCAAGCGGGAGCTTTTGAAAATAATCGACTGATGGTCCCCAATCCCGGCTGAGATAGTCAATCTCCATGGAGGCAAGCAATCTGATCCTGTCCCCATACTGATCCCGCAATCTATTTACGTCGTCCAGAAATTTTCCTACATCGGTCTGCCTCATATTGCATTTTGACGGGATGGGAACAGGCGAATGGGGTGAAAAGCCATAATGGCTCATCCCTAAATCAAAAGCCTTCCGTGCAAACTCATCTACCGTCGCTCTACCGTCGCAGTATTGAGTGTGACTATGCAGATTATAGGGCCTGTTAAAGGAAAGCTCGCTGTATATTTCCTTGAAGTCCGACATTATTCAGCAGACGCAATGATCGGTCGACGACGTAGCCATGTGGCAAACAAACAAGTAAAAAGTGTGGCCACGGATATGCCTGCACCTAATGCGAATGTAAGACCGAGGCCGAATCCTTCGGGCCGGGGAGCATAAAGAAGATAGCTCGTGCACACCACAGTCATGAAAACTGCCGGCAGAAGGGTGATGATGTAGGCGCGGTTATGGCGAGCAAGGTAAACTGTAACGGCCCACAGCGTGAAAACGGAGAGAGTCTGGTTTGACCATGCGAAGTAGCGCCAAAGCACGTTGAAGTCAATCATCATCAGCAGAACTACACATCCGAAGATAGGCAGCGAAACAGCCAGACGCTTAATAAAAGGAGCCTGATCGATCTTCATGAAGTCAGCCACGATAAGACGGGTAGATCTAAGGGCTGTATCACCCGAGGTAATCGGAGCTGCCACAACCCCCAGAAGAGCAAGCAGACCGCCAAAAGTGCCAAGCCACGAAAGAGATATATCATTGACGAGGGTAGCAGCTCCCCCGGAATGACTTGCAAAATATTCGATGAGCTTGTCGTAGCCCCCGGTGAAAGCGATAGCAGCGGCGGCCCAGATGAGCGCCACGATTCCCTCGGCAACCATAGCACCATAGAAAACCGGACGGGCAAGTTTCTCGTTGGTCAGGCAACGGGCCATCATAGGGCTTTGAGTGGCATGGAAACCCGATATAGCTCCACAGGCTATCGAAACAAACATCATCGGGAAAATCGGATGCATGTCAGGATTGGCCGAGCGGTTGTAAAATCCTTCGGTGAAGTCAAGGGGGATATTGACAGAAGGATCAAAAATCAAGACACCCAGAATCCCGACAGCCATGAAGAGTAAAGCAAAGCCAAATACCGGGTAGAGATTTCCGATCAATTTGTCAATGGGGAGCAATGTGGCAAGCAAGTAGTAGACAAATATCGCTGCCACCCAAAACCATCGGTCGAGATAGTCAGGGGTAAGATCGGCAATGATGGTGGCGGGAGTGGAAATGAATACAGCGCCGACAAGAATAAGGAGCACGCAGGAGAATAATGTCATGACCTTGCGGACATTATTACCGAGCTGGCTGCCTACGATCTCGGGCAACGACGCTCCACCGGACCTGATACTGACCACCGCGCCGACAAAATCATGGACAGCGCCGGCAAAGATTGTTCCAAGCGCAATCCAAAGGAAAGCAGCGGGACCGAACATAACACCCATTATGGCGCCGAAGATCGGTCCGAGTCCAGCGATATTGAGAAACTGAATGAGGAAAGCCTTCCACACCGGAATAGGCATATAGTCGATGCCGTCGCGTAAGGTGTCGCACGGCATCGGACGATTTTTGTCGGTTGCAAGGATCCTGTCGACAAACAGGCCGTAGATAAAGTATCCGCCTATGAGGACGGAGAGGGAGATTAGAAATGAAGTCATAACGTTAAGTTGGCAGCCGATTTACCGCTCTGCCTTTATTATCTGGTTTCTAAGTGATTTTAGTGTTTCCCTTTGGCCTGAGATGCGGCGTTCGAGGTTTTTGATTTCCGAAGCTGCGGTACGCTTGCCTGCCGCATAGTCCTTGCGGAGAGCATCCAGACGAGCCTGCGACTTGTCAATATTCTGAACAGCCGATAGATACTCCTTGGCGGCCTGACGGGCTGCCGGCGAATGAAGGTTGCTGACAGAGGTGATCAGGCCTCTCCCCGGAATAAATATCTTTATCTCAGGCTCAACCTTGCCGCTTTCCGTTTTTGTCGGCAGTGCCAGCAACTTTGAATAATCCGCCCCCTCAGGCTGAGTTGCACGCCACGAATCAAGACGGGCCAGAGATGCGAGATCTGGTGTCTCTGAGGCATTATAGTTTACCCGAAGCTCATTCGGAATAAAACGGTAGATAGTAACAGAATCGCTGCCGGGAGAATTACGTTCGGTGGCCCACCATCCTGTGCCGGTCGTCTCGTCGATAGCAAGCATATAGTCATCGGCCGGAGAATTATATGGCATCCCGACATTCTGGGGCTGCATAAATTCATCATCGTTTCGGCGGGTAAAGAAGATATCCAGACCTCCCATCGAAAGTTCGGGATTGTCCATAGCAAAATAAAGAGTCACACCATCAGCCATCATGAACGGGAACAAGGCGTTAACTTCACTGCCGGCATTTTCAGCCGCTATATTGAGTTCCGGATGAGTCACGACCGGTTCGTATGAACCGTCGGCAAGCAGGGAGACCTCAGCTATGACTCCGCGGCCAGATGAGTCAGGCATGGACCAGATCATCGAAAGGCCATTTTCAGGGACAAACACTGGTTGATTGGCAACCGCCGTGAGCCCCTGAGGCAGTGCGACTGTAGCATCCTTGAGAGTTCCTGCCGATGGGTCGAGACGGAAAGCCTTGAAGAAATTCTCCTTGGGCACAGCTATACTGTCGATGACAACGATCTTCTCCACTCGATCCATCATAAGGCAACCACGTTCAACTCTTTCCCGCAGAGCCTCAAACTCTTCTTCGCTCACTGGTGCCTTGCCGCGTCTGGGCAAAGCATCTGAGTAGCTTTCAAGCAGCTCAGCCGCTTCGGTGAAGCGATAAGAATCGGCTGCCTTTTCAGCTTTGCGGAACAATTCGATCGGTTGCTCCTTCTTTGCCTTTGCCGGGGGCATGGCGTTGACCGAGGAGATCGCCATTATTGCTGCAATGGCAGAAGTTAAATATATTTTTTTTCGTATAGACATATAATAGATTATCTTACTGACGCGCGGCGCCAAACTATCACCGCAATTACTGTATAAACTATATTAGGGATCCACATTGCAACAGCCGGAGGCGCAATACCGCTCACGGCAAAGGTGGATGTTACTGTCATAAATAGAATATAACCGAACGAAAGTACCAATCCGATTCCGATATTGACACCCATGCCTCCTTTAACTTTGCGCGAGGATAGTGACATCCCGATCACAGTAAGTATGAAAGCCGCAGCAGTCATGGCAAATCTTCGGTGATATTCTATCTCAAAGCTCTTAATGTTGGCAACTCCCCTCTCCTTCTGCCGCTTAATATATTCAGACAGCTGGGGGGTGCTCATTGTCTCATGATCGTTCTGAGATATAAGGAAGTCGCGAGGTTCCATATCTATAATGGTATCGAGACGGTTGCCACGGGTTATGACTTCTCGGTCACCCTCAAGAGAGCGTATCATATAGTCCCTGACTTGCCAGCGCTGCAGGGTATCATATTTGATAGTGTTGGCAGTCAGGCGCGACACCAATTTCTTATCTTTGAAAGTCTCGAGAGAAAACTTGTAGCCTGTTCTGCTTTTATTATCATAGCGACTCATATAGGCTATCTCTCCGTCGGCAACCTGAAGCTGGATGTTCACTCCATATTCTACTTTCTTGTTTTTAACGTATGTATTAGTGTAATTGATCAACTTTACGTTGGCCGGTGGAATGATATAGGCGGAGAGGATGTATGTAGCGGCGGCAATTACGGCTGCGGATATCATATATGGCCGCATAAGCCTCTTGAAGCTGACACCGGAAGCCATCATCGCTATAATCTCGCTGTTGCCTGCCAACTTTGATGTGAAGAATATCACCGCTATGAAAGTAAACAGCGGGCTGAACTGATTCGCAAAGTAAGGCAGGAAATTGAGGAAGTAGTCGAAGATCGTGGCCTTGAGAGGTGCTTTGAGAAATGAGTCGAGTTTCTCATTAACGTCAAACATCACCGTAATGGCCAGAATCAGAATGATAGCAAAAATATATGTTCCGAGAAACTTTCTGATTATATAACGGTCAAGAATAAGCAGACGCAGCTTCTTGGGCCATCTCAGTTTGCCTGAAACAGCTCTCCATAACCCGGCCAAAGATGCTTGGATCTTTTTTAGGAATCCCGGCAGATGCAGCTTATTCATTCTTCCGATCAGTTAACTGGTTTTATCCGTATGCCTCCGGCTCACAACCGGCGGTTAAGTTTCTCAACCATCTCCTTTTTCCATGAAGCGAAAGTGCCAGCAATGATCTGGCGTCTTGCCTCACCTACGAGCCAAAGATAGAAAGCGAGATTGTGTATTGAGGCAATCTGAAGCGCAAGAAGCTCATTGGCAATGAATAGATGCCTTACATAAGCTCTTGTATAGGCGTGATCAACGAAACTCGTTCCCTGAGGATCGAGCTCGGTAAAATCGTCGGCCCATTTCTTATTGCGCATATTCATTGTACCTTCTGAAGTAAAGAGCATTCCGTTGCGACCATTGCGGGTCGGCATGACGCAGTCCATCATATCAACACCTCGGTCGATAGCCTCAAGAATGTTGACAGGTGTGCCTACACCCATAAGATAACGTGGACGATCAGCCGGTAGTATGTCATTGACCACTTCAATCATCTCATACATCACCTCGGTCGGTTCGCCCACAGCCAGACCTCCGATAGCATTGCCTTCGGCTCCTAATCCGGCGACGTGCTTGGCGGCTTCACGGCGGAGTTCGGGAAAGCGGCACCCTTGGACTATAGGAAAAAAAGCCTGCCGGTGTCCGTAATGAGGCTGGGTGGAATTGAAATGCTGCCATCCTCTTTCGAGCCAGCGCTGAGTGAGTCCAAGCGATTTTCTGGCATAATCATAATCGGAATCACCCGGAGGACATTCGTCAAGGGCCATCATGATGTCGGAGCCTATGATACGCTGTGTCTCAACCACATTTTCAGGGGTGAAAACATGCAGCGACCCATCTATATGACTTCTGAATCTCGCTCCCTCCTCTGTCAGCTTTCGGTTGGAAGCAAGTGAGAAAACCTGAAATCCGCCGCTATCGGTCAGAATAGGGCGATCCCAACCGTTGAATTTGTGTAGTCCGCCGGCACGGGAAATGATCTCCATACCCGGGCGGAGATAAAGGTGATATGTGTTGCCAAGAATGATCTGTGCCCTGATATCGTCTGACAGTTCATGAATATGCACCGCCTTGACAGACCCTACAGTACCTACCGGCATAAAGATGGGAGTTTCGATTACTCCATGATCAGTAGTGATTAGGCCTGCGCGAGCATCAGAACCCGGTGCTGTGGCTTGCAATTGGAAATCCATGGTGCAAAGTTACAAACTTTTTCGTCAAAAAGGATGTGAAGCCGAATATTATCGCTATCTTTGCAACTCAACTATTTATTACCTTAATAAAAATCGTATTAATCATGTCAAAAGTCACAGTGGTTGGCGCCGGCAATGTGGGCGCCACTTGCGCAAACGTCCTGGTTACTCAGCAGATCGCCGATGAAGTAGTCCTCATCGACATCAAGCCCGGCTTCGCCGAGGGCAAGGCTATGGACATTATGCAGACAGCCAATATACTCCATCTTTCTACCCGTCTCACCGGTGTCACCAACGACTATGAGAAGACCGCCGGCAGCGACATGGTTGTCATCACTTCGGGTATTCCCCGTAAGCCCGGTATGACCCGTGAGGAGCTCATCGGTGTAAATGCCGGCATCGTCAAGAGCGTGACCGAGAGCATCCTTAAATACTCTCCCAACGCCATCATCCTCTGTGTTGCCAATCCTATGGATACCATGACATATCTGATCCATAAGATCTCCGGTCTCCCCAAAAACCGCATCATCGGTATGGGCGGTGCACTTGATAGCGCCCGTTTCAAATACTATCTCTCGCTTGCCCTCAATGCCAATGCAACTGAGGTTGAAGGCATCGTGATCGGCGGCCATGGCGATACAACCATGATCCCCCTGAAGCGCTTTGCCGCTTACCGCGGAATCCCTGCTTCGACTCTCATTCCTGCTGAGCAACTCGATAAGGTTGCTGCCGACACTATGGTAGGTGGTGCTACCCTTACAGCTCTCCTCGGCACTTCGGCCTGGATTGCCCCCGGCGCCGCTGCCGCCCAGTGTGTTGCTGCTGTGCTCGGCGACCAGAAGCGTCTGATCTCTTGCTCGGCTCTCCTCGAAGGTGAGTATGGCGAGAAGGATCTCTGCATCGGTGTTCCCTGTATCCTCGGTCGTGAAGGCATAGAGAAGATCGTTGACTTCAACCTCAATGATGAGGAGCTCGCTCTCTTCCACAAGAGCGCTGAGGCCGTTCACAAGACCAACGCAGCACTCCCCTGCTGATTTAGAATAGTTTCAGGCCTGAAAGGACAGTCATATCCTCTTCAGGCCTGATTTTTTCGTTCCCGTGACATGAAAAAATTATTCAATAGTTTTGCAGCGATAGCATCAATTGTGTTGGTTGCTATGCCAGCTTGTTCAGGTAAAAGCACTACAACCGAGGCTAACGATACGGCTCATAGCGCTGAATCATCAACAACCCAGGAGCCTGCAACAAATAGTGAGTCGGCTGATGCGGTGATTGAAATTGCGGCCGCCACTCCCAATCTCGACGGCTATAAGGATAAGCTCACTGTAGTGGATTTCAACGCAGTGTGGTGCGGTCCCTGCCGTAAGTACGGCCCGACATTTCATGCTGTGGCAGAAAAGATGGTCGGCAAGGCAAATTTCCTGTCCGTCAACGTGGATTCATGCCCTAAGATAGCTGAGAAATATGTCAAGCAATATATTCCTCAGACAACGGCCATCTTGCCCGACGGACGCACATTCGACAAAGTCGGTGAACTGTCGGAAGACGAACTGACTGCGTTTGTCGATTCTGTAGCTGCGCTCTGACCGTAAATCTCAGAAGCCTAAACTTATTATAAACGGACAGCAGAGAAAAGAGCCCTCTCTACTGTCCGTTTGACTTTAACGTTACAACCGATTTTACTCCATCCTTTTCACTTCATCAACATCCGGGAGGGCATGGATATCATCTATTATCTCATGCAACTCTTTTGCTGAATGAACGCCGAATGAAATCGTCACAGTTGATATGTCATCTACTGTTTCGGTCGATATGGAATTGATTGACAAGCCGAGCCTATTGGTGATAGTATCGACCAGATCAACAAAGAGATGAAACCTATCAATGGCTCTGACAACTATCGTCACAGGATATAGGGTGTCATCGGGAGTGAAATCGACGGCAACAATGCTGTCGCCCTTCTGAGAGGCCAGACTTATAGCGTCTTTACAGTCGCGCTTGTGGAGCGTGATCGGTTCGCCATCTTCTTCAGACCGGAATCCAACTACCTCCTCACCCGGAATAGGTTTACACAAGTGACAACGGTGATACTGGGGTTTGGGTAGCGAATCGAGATATTCCCTGATCTCTTTCTTGGCCTTATAAGAAACACACGCGTCGAGCCAATCAGGCTTCGGATGGCTCGCCGGATCGGTAAATATCTCGACAACATCACCTCGGCGTAAAGGAGATTTAATGGTTGCGAGGAAGCCATTAACGCGGGCATATTTGGCGTGAGTAGCCATTTCAGGACTTACTTCGTAGGCAAAGTCGATTATCGTGGACTTCTGCGGCAATATCACAGGGTCGCCGGTCGGTGTGAAAGTCATGATATCGTCGTTGTAGAATGACGACACAACTTTCTCGATAAAGTTTGTTCCGTCGGATCCTTGTTCGGCAATATCCCGCAATACTCCCCTGAATTTCTCTATCCATCGGGCAATAGTATCTTCGTCGGCTGCTCTCTCGGCAACACATCCCAGTTGAGACGCCCTTACCATGCGTTCGGAGCTGATGTGCACCTCCTGCCATCGGCCGAAATCGGCAAGCAATTTCACATGGAAGCTCTGATAGCCATTTTCTTTCGGGGCATCAATATAATTGATTATACCTCCCGGTTTCTCCATGAAGTGGTCGGTCAGCACGGAATATATCTTGAGAGCCATATCTTTCTCCTTCATCCCCTCAGGGGTTCGGAAAATCACATCCGTAAAATGGCGGTACTTGAGGTGATTGAAATCATCTCCATACTTGTGCATCTTACGCCAGATGCTATAGGGTTCGCGATATTCTACCTTAACCTCAGCCTTTATCCCGGCATCGCGCAACACTTTCCTTATCTGGTCTGCAAACCTGCTCAGCCTCACAGACTGGGCTGCTTCATCATCGGAAATCATCTTGCGCAGCTCCTCGTATTCATGAGGACACCGGAAACGGAAACTCAGATTCTCAAGCTCGGTCTTTACCTTATAGAGCCCAAGACGGGTTGCAAGAGGGGCATAAAAATAATCTGTCTCGCCGGCAATTTTCATCTGTTTGTCCGGCCGCATTGAAGAGAGCGTCCTCATGTTATGAAGACGGTCGGCCAGCTTTACAAGAAGCGCACGAATATCATATTTTACCGACATGAGCATCTGGCGGTAGTTGTCGACTTGTTTCGACTCGTCATAATGCTTTTTCTTCTGCTTTGTAACGACATTAACGAGAAAAGCGATATCATCTCCAAAACGCTCGCGGATTTCTTCGATCGTGTGATCCGTGTCCTCCACCACATCATGAAGGAAACAGGCTATCACGGGATTCACACCAAGCATAAGTTCTTCAGCGGCGATAGTCGCAACTGCAATCGGGTGAAGGATATATGGCTCACCGGTCTTACGCTTCTGGTTTTTGTGAGCTTCGCGCGCAAATTCAAATGCTTCTCGCAAAAGAGCCATCTCCTTGGGGGAGACCCGTCTGGCCATGACCTGAAAGACATAGTCAGCCCGCTGCTGAATGATATCGGCGTAATCGTCGTGTCGCATAAGCTATACTTTTATAGTGAATTGAGGATGGAAAGACGCTTGAGGCCTTCAGCAAGTGCCGACCGGGGACAGGCGAAATTCATGCGGATGAATCCATCGCCACCCTGTCCGAAAATATTGCCGGGGCTTATCATGAGCCTCGCCTCGCGAAGTAGCAAATCGTAGATCTGCTCGGATCCAAGTCCGGTAGCCCGGCAATCGATCCAAGCAAGATAAGTCGACTGCAGTGGAGTGACTTTAAAATCCGGCATCTCGGCACACATCCAGTCCTGAAGATATTTGAAATTGTCATCAAGATAGCTACGGAGTGCATTAAGCCAAGGAGCACCTTCTGAATATGCCGCTATAGTGGCTATTACCCCGAATGGATTGACATCGCATACCTCATTGTCGTTTATCGCTCTATCAATGCGTTGTCTTATCTCACTGTCCGGAGCAACAATATTGGCAATCTGCAGCCCTGCTATGTTGAAGGCTTTGGTTGGAGCTACGCAAACAACGGACTTGTTTGCCGTCTCCGTATCCACCGTTGCGGCCCAGGGATTATATTCTATGCCGGAGCGTGTCAGTTCGCAGTGGATCTCGTCGCTCACCACTGTTACCCCGTGGCGGTTGCAAATATCCGCTACACGACGTATCTCCTCCACACTCCATACCCTTCCGGTCGGATTATGAGGATTGCAGAATATAAGCAGTTTTGCTGCAGGATCAGAAGCAAGATCCTCAAGATTTTCAAAATCTATCGAATAACTGCCGTCAGGGTTACGCAACAACTGATTGGCAGCGAGCACGCAGCCATTGTTCCGTATCGAGGAGAAGAAACAGTTGAAAGCCGGGGTCTGAGTAATAACTTTATCACCGGGCTTACATAGGGCTTTAATTATTGCCGAGATGGCAGGTACCACACCGGATGTATAGATGATATCATTTTTTGTGAAGCGGTATCCATGTCTGGATTCAAACCAACCGGTGACCGCATTGTAATATTCGTCAGGCACCCGGGTATAACCGAATATACCCTGCTCTACCCTCTGCTTCAGAGCCTCGATAATCTCGGGAGCCGTCTTAAAATCCATATCGGCAACCCACATAGGCAGCACGTCGGCATCCGCAGGCGTATCCCACTTATATGAGCAGGTGCCTCGGCGGTTTAAGGGTGTGTCAAAGTCAAACTTCTCTCTCATCTTTGAGTCTCGATTATTGTGCAGTCGGCCGGAGCCTTGATATTCTCGTCAAGGATGATCTCTCCGATCTTGGGAGCCTTGATCATACCCGAGCGTGGATTCTTGACACTCTTTATCTCGCTAAGTATGGTTGCCCTGAGATCACTGTACTCAAAAGCAAGATCGCAACCGGGATCAAACGTACAGTCTTCGAGAATGAGACCAGTGCAGTAGCACAGAGGCTGAGTACCTGATATATGGCAGCGGACGAGCTTCAGATTCTTAGAGTGCCAGCCAAGATATTCACCGTCGAGACGGGAGTCCATGACAGTGACATCCTCACTTTCCCACAGAGCATCTTTGGTCGTTATCTCGGCATGTTGAAGCAATAGTCCTTTCACATACTGGAAAACATATTTGCTATTGGTCTTGAGTCCGTCGATCTTTATGTTGTTAGAAAACATAAACGGATATGTCCCGCCCAGCATCGTAATATTTTCGCCCTTGATATCCGAGCATCGCCAGAAAGTCTCGTCGGCATCCGTAAACGTAATGTTTTTCATGTCGATATGACTCATCTCACGAAACATCTTGGGGGAATCAAAATTAGTATCCCGTATCTTGAGATTGGAAGAGTACCAAAGGCCTGAACGCGCACCTACGGTGAAGTAGCACTTATCAATCAGGAAACGGTTGACATGCCAGAACGGATAGTTGCCCTCAAATTTACAGTCGAACGCCTCGATGTCCGAACATTCCTTTATGGCACTCTCACCTTCGGTTATCGTGACTCTTTCAAGTCGGAGATTATGGCTTTCAAACAGCGGACGTTCGCCGCCAAGTGTTACGTCAGATAATGTTTTCATACAAACTTATATATAATCGGTTATTTCTTCTGGCAAAATCCCATTACATTTATAACAGATTAGTTGTCAAAATGCTCGCATGGATACCCTGATATTTTTCATAAAGGCCAACATTCAGTGAGTTTTGCGATCTTCGGGATGACAGAAGATCTGTAAACAGGGTTCTTGCCCGTCATTAGCTGGGATCTGTAATCGTTCAGACATGCAATGGCATATTTACCAAGGGTAAGAATAGCTGCCACATTACACATTGTCATCAGAGCCATGGTAATATCTGCCAGTCCCCAAACCAAATCGAGATCCACAACCGCTCCTGTCATAACCATAACAGTGGATGCCAGTTTGAGAATTATCACAGGAGCCTTTCGGGTGGTTATGAACCTTATATTTGCCTCTCCGTAATAGTAATTGGCAATAATGCTTGAGAATGCGAAAAAGAAGATGGCAATGGCTATGAATAATGAGCCGAGCTCAGAGCCTACCTCACTGTCGAGTGCCTGTTGAGTCAGAGTTATGCCGTTTGCACCCGAATCGAATACTCCGCTGCAAAGGATGATGAAAGCAGTGCAGGTGCAGATCAACAGCGTGTCAACAAAGACTCCAAACGACTGCAAGAGACCTTGCTTGACCGGATGTGACACCGTAGCCGTAGCCGCCGCGTTGGGTGTGGAGCCCTCACCGGCCTCGTTGGAGAAGAGACCTCGCTTTACGCCCATCATGACGGCCATGCCCACTCCACCGCCCATTACACTTTCAAAGCCGAAGGCGTTGCTGACAATCATCCTTATCACATCCGGGAAATGCGATATATTCATCGCCACAACAACCAGGGCGAGAATGATGTACAGGATTGCCATGACCGGAACAATGATTTCACTGACTCGGGCTATGGTCCGGATTCCGCCCCAGATGCATCCTACCGTCAGAATGGAGAGCACAATGCCCGCAATGTATGAGTCGATGCCGTATGGCTTGACAGCAAGCGCTATCGTATTAGACTGAACTGAATTAAAAGCAAGAGCAAAAGTCAGGGTAATCAATACGGCAAACGTAACAGCCCACGCCCGGCTTCCTGTTCCCTTGAATATATAATAAGCCGGTCCTCCGATAAACGAATGATCGCCTCGGACCTTGAATAATTGCGCCAGCGTTGACTCGACAAAAGCGTTCGCACTTCCGAGCAATGCAATCACCCACATCCAGAAAATCGAGCCGGGTCCACCGAGAGCTATTGCGGTAGCTACACCGGCAAGATTTCCCGTGCCTACGCGGGATGCCACCGATACAGCAAAAGCCTGAAATGAGCTCACACGAGCTGAGTGAGGAACGACCGACGACAGTTCAGGTTCCTTTCGTTCAGCTACCTCTTCCTGCCGGATGCCTGATCTGACGAGTAGTCGCCACATTTCAGGAATATACCGGAACTGCACGCCACGCGACAAGATCGTGAAGTATATTGCGGAGGCAAGCAGGAGTCCTATCATTATATAGGACCATAGAAAGTCATTGATGTGATTTATTATGTCAGTCATTCGTTACTTTTTCTTTTTGTGCGCCTGTATCAGGCTGTTTATCATTTTTCTTGCGTCGGAGAGCCTTAAGCCAGGAGTTGAATGAATCGAAATCTTTCCGGAAAACTATTCCAACACCCTGAGTTGTCAGAGCGTTCTTAACATAGAAGTTCTGATCGTTATAGCGATTGTAGGCTTTCAGACGCAGAGTTCCCGAGTTATTGAGGAGATATTCCAGATCGAAGTCTCCTATAAAAGTGTTGTTGTTTAGGCTCTTGTCTCTATAGCCGAAGTTGCCGTTGAATAGCAACCGATTGTTCAGAAGCGAAGATGACAATGCCAGATCAAATTCCACATCGGAGAAGTCTCCACGATCCGACCTCAGATTTGGTGCAATCGTCCAGTTCTCGGCGAGCGACCCAAGAAGATTGCTCATTTGTGATGATATGGTAGATGACGCGACCGAAAACAGTTCATTTCCTTTAGTCGCACTCATATACTCCGGAGTGTAGAAACGGTTTAAAGCTAATAGATAGAGCATCTGTCGAGCTCTCATCTCATCAGTCGAGACAATTGAATTGACCTTACGCTTGACATCGTCCTTAAGAGTGGGAAAAGCAAAATCGTAGGCCAGTTCAGGAGCCCGCATATCTCCCTTGACATTTATCAGGGCGTCAACCGGAACAGTGGTGCGGGTCAGTTCGGGATCGTCAAGAAACGATTCGTCAAGATCCGACAGATTCGCTGTCAGTCGGTAGGCAGCCTCTATATCAAGCTGGGCGGCGTAGGGATCGCCTGTAAACCGGATGGTGCTTCCAGGATTTATGCGGAAATCCTTTCTGATAATGTCCTGAAAGGTAAAATTATAAGTGCCGTTGTCGAGTGTATAGTCACCTCTGAGACCAAGATCTTCCGAGGCGCTGTTGTAAGTCATCGTAAGAGCTCCGTTACCACGCGCCTTTATGGCATCTCCACCCACAGGATCCATTACGACAGTGAGAAGCGCATCAGGATTGACTGTTACGGAGATTACCATATCATAGATACTCGAACCTTCTTCTTCGATCTTGTTTGCAAGTGTCTTACGAATCTCAGCTACTTCATCGGGTATGCCATTGAGAAGTGCAGCCTCCTTCATAGGATCCTGATCACCCTTATCCCTGTCGCGGAACGAGATGAAATTATAATCGTATGCCTCTTCGGCATCCGACAGAACGAAGGTGAATGATGAATGGGGCGCAGTGGTCATGGTCACGCCTATATCTATCCGTCCGGGCACTCCCTTTACGGTTGCAGACCCGTCGCCGTAGATTGTACCATACCAACGTCTGTCCGGACTGCTCGGCAGATCATAGACGAGAAGGTCATCAGCATCGGTTATCCTGAATTCAAAGCGTGGCTCATGGAAATTGGTGTGTATAAGATAACCGTTGAGCATGGCCGTGTGACCATCCCGGTCCCTGAGACTAATGCCGTCAAGGTCGATATATCCCGGCATGAGATGGACCGAATCGGTAGCCCAGTAGGTGGTGCCTGTAAAGTCAAGGGCGAGCGAAAGATCCTCAGCAAATATATCACCGCTCATGTTCACGTCGTGGAATGTGCCGAACAGATGAGCATCGCCTGAGGCATAGCCATGGACGGCTGAGGCAAATGCACTCATGAATGGCTTCATGAAGCCCACTTCGATCTGATCGGCTTTGAAATCCAAGTCAATATATCCCTCCGAAGTAGGCTTGATATAGCCCGTTATAAATGAATTCTTTCCATTGGGCTGATCAACTTTTGCATCAATGTTGACAGCCGGGGTGTGAGGATCAAAAGATGCTTTGATATGAGTGTCACCCATTACCGAAAAGTTATATTTCAGTCCCCTGACAAAGAGGTCGGGTGTATAGGCTACCATCTCCGGGCCAAGAAGCCCCGAAGCATAGAGTTTGCCTGAAGCAACACCTCCAAACATAGCGTTCGGTATATTCAAGGTCTCGAAAACATAGTCCAGATCTACTTCTGCAAGGTTTATGGCGAGAGAATCGGCATGACTGGCTGTCACCGTACCGTCAATCTCGACATATTGGCCTGTGCGCCCAACCCTGAAGCCATCAACATCTATGCGGCTCTTACTTAATTCAATCCGTGAAGGACTCATTGTCCATACAGAATCGTTGAATGTAAGGGTGCTCTGATTAAAGTCTATTGTTGCCATAAGCTCCCGGTCATTGGCCGGATTATGGAATGGCAGGATGTCAAGATCAATCAATCCCGAAAAATCTCTCTCTGCATCGACCTTCCATGTCACTTTCGTTGAAAGCGAACGGATAGAATCAGCCACGAGACCGACTGCAGGCATCCCTGAAATGAGCTTAAGATCCATCATTCCGTTTTTGGTTGGCATGCGTGTAAGAGCCTCCAGTTGGAATGATGATTCGATTGCCGATATCGATATTCTGGTCGAATCGATCTCTTTCTTCCCTTGCCACAGATAAGGCGCATCAATATTTAGGCATAATTCCTTCCGCGGCGCATTCAGGCTCATCTCAAAGTTTATGGGATAGCGTACTTGCACTGGAAGTTTAACCATACTTTCAAGAGGGGCTGTAGACAGCAACCGTCCGCTCAATGTGAATGAGTTCACAGCGGCATCCTTTTTAGATACCGGATTTATGGATTCAACTAATGAAGGCAGCGTGACCGATGCTATCTCTTTCAGATCTGGTAACAGACGATCTACATTGAGGCAACCTCTGAGAGATGCCTTGAATATGTCCGACGAAATATTGATTTCAGGAGTCGACAGGCTGTCTTCAGGGATATTTGACCGAATCTCAATTGTCGAAAGGCTTAACTTGCGATCTGTCTCCGATTCTCCACGAGTTGCGAGCAGTATATCATGGAAAGTGATATCACCTGTAAAAGGCAGGGGTGCCCCCGCCGGTTGAAGTGCAATCTGCCCGTAAGAAGTCAACGAAAGATGCTCTTTTCCTTTCTGCAACAAATCCAGATCGTCAATCACGATCTCAAAACTACCTGATCTGGAGGCAAGGTCGGCAGTGACATCAATGTCAAGGGCAAATCCGTCGTTAGCACTCTCCACTGACGCCTCAACCACTCCCCTGTCATTCAGCACATCAATAGTTATATCGGTTAGGGAAGTTAGATCGTCATTGCGCAACGATAGATCAATGCGGGATATCAAGCCCGTTACAGATCCGGTGGGAATCTTTTCGCCCCTGGCAAAAGAAAGCGTACCCTCAAAAGATGATGACAGGAATCTCGGTAACTTGTATGGTAACCCTGATGATCGGCCAAGCGACCGCTCAACGAAAGATGCTATCTCATAGAGATTTAATCCGTCGGTATTAATGGTTCCGTTCACTTTCTCCAACCCTCGATCCTTGTTTAGACCATATTCGATCTCAGCAATGACATTTCCGGCCTCCCGGCTGTCAAGATTGAAAGAAATCATTCCTGATTTCATGCTTCCTTCAGCTTGAATCTCTGCTGTGAGTGGCAACAGAAGTCCTGTAACGCTGTCTGTTGCAATGCCTGGATACGGCATCAGCATTGAAGCAGAAGGGTTGACATTAAGAAGCAGACCGGGCAAAGAGATATTAGCTTTGTCAATAGAGTCATAACGCTCGATGCTCAACCCGGAGGGAGCCTCGAGAGTCACCGCTCCATTACCAACGCCTATCATTAGCTGTCCGACATTGAGTGAGTTATCACAGACCGACCCCGATAGCATGACATTGATCCGCGAATCAAGGAGATTAGCAAGCGTCACTCTGGACTCGGCCGGCAAAAGAGCATCCAGATCGGCCGGACAGACGTAGCTTCCGCCGAGAATCGAAACCTTGCCCGAAGGATTCTTGCCAAGATCAATAGTGTCAGTAAGGATAGCGATGTGAGAGCGAGGCAACGAAAGATCCACGCCGGAAGATATGACAGATGTTATAGCTCCCGAGGGTGCCGGAGCTTTTTGAAGGGTAAATCTGGAAGCAAGGTCTACCAAAGTAAGTCCTGAACGACTTTCCTCTGCCGCAAGTCTGCGGATATCTACGTTAATATTACGATCTTTCTTATTCAAGACAACCCTCAGGTCAGCCCTCAGATCGTCAATAGCAATATGTGATGCATCAAAATCGCCCAAAGGCTTAGGCATCTCCGAAAGCACATCGTAGGAAACCCGGGAACGCCTGATTATAATAGTGTTAAACAGCAGATCGGGTACGCCTCCATCTCCCCCCGGTTTATTCAGTCGAGAGATTATCGGCTGGATATTCAGAGGAGCGCCGGCGCTATCACGATAAACGCGCAGATCAAGTCCTACTGCTTCGACATAATTCAAGACGATCTTCTTATGAAAAATGAAGTCGGTCAGTCCGAAGCCTGCACCCAGACGTAGTGCCTTGGCTATGGTGTCACCGTCCGAATCAGTTACGGTGACATTGCGTAGGGTAGCCTTGTTGAAAGGAGTGATTGCGAGATTGCCAACCTTAACCTCTACGCCCAACAGATCTGAGAGTCTGCGCCCTGCCTCTCCGCTTGCATAGTTCTGTACGGATGGTAAGGATAATCCTACATACAACATGGCCGGAATCGCTACTATGAGCAGCAACACCAGCACTATTATAAGTCGGAGTATCTTGTAAATCCGCGCTATCACTGTTGGGTCTCTTCTTGTTAATCAGGCGATGTCCGGGCTTGCTGGCTCCGTGCCAGCATCAGTTGCTGCTCAAGTTTATTTTTTTGCAATGACAGCATCCTTGCTTTTGAATAGATCTGCGAAGCGGCGTAAAGTTCCGCTATAGCTTTGGCCTGTTCTGAGTTCAAGAGTAAATTGCGCTTGTTGCGTTCTCCGATAAAGGTAAGAGTCAGCGGTACATCAGAATTAAGAAGCACGAATCTGCCTATGGTGTCGCTCTCAGCCGGGAAAAAGGTGATGAGTTCAGCTCCCATTGTCCTGTCGTTGCGTTCGCCATCGACCGGAACAGAGGGAGTCGCAGCCTCCCCTCTTTCTTTTGCTGACACTACAACGGTGGTAGACAGAGTACCCTGTCGGGCTGAAGATATAAGATAGAAAGCTCCATCATTTGTCATTCTGGGATAGAGCCCTTCTGCCTCCGACGGGACTTTATCCGGCATGGATGCCGCAACATAATATCCGTCAAGACCTTCGGGCCCTTGCTTATATTTAATGACATCCTTCATACTCTCGATACTAACTTGCGCCTGCGCCAGAAGGCTGTCAGTTTCTTCAAGGGCACGGAGCGTCTGCAACTCTATTGCTTTGGGACGGAGTGGCATGGCGGCCCTACGGGTAGCCACTTCAGCCGGATAAGTCCGATCCAGAGAATCAAGCAGGATCAGTGCCCCTGCAGGATCTGAAGCCTCGATTGCCGCCAAAGCCTGCATATGCAACTCCTCTGCCGATTTCTTATCGCCTGAACAGGAGGCCAGAGTAAGCCCTGTGGACACTGCTGCCAACGCCATGTATTTAGTTACTTCTTTGAACATCCTTTACTCCTTTTACAGTTTTGATTTTCTTTATAATATTGTTTAGAGCCTCAGTCGTAGGCACTCCGACCACAAGATAACCGTTGAAAAGACCCGACTGCGAGTCGATCGAGATATTGCGCAACGATGATCCGTTCTCCTTATTAATAATAGAGGTGATATTGGTGACTATACCTACATCATCCTGCCCTACTACTCTCAGTGTGGCGGCAAATTGCATTCCTACTTTTCCGGACCATTTTGTCGCAATCATACGGTAGGGGTAGCGGTTACGGATATTGGCTGCATTAGGGCAATCAGTGCGATGGATTTTGATCACACCTTCCGACGAGATGAATCCGAACACCGAATCCCCGTAGATCGGATTGCAGCAGCGGGCAAGTTTATAGTTGACACCCTTGATGTTATCACCGATCACAAGAACATCGTCTGTTTGTGAGGAGTCATCGGCCACGGGTGACTGCAAGGTAAAGGTATCCGCCGATTTCACTTCAGCATCTTCACCGACTGCTTTCATCAAGGCATCATATTCCGACAGGACACGGTTAACATCAAGGGCCTCATCCGATATATCAACATAAAAATCGGTCACTGTCTTATATCCGAGTTTTTTTATAACCCGCATGAGCCATGAATCCTCGATCTCTATCTTCCTGTTTTTAAGACGGCGCTGAAGCATCTCGCGTCCCAGATCAGCCATTCTGTTTGCCCGTTCATTGAGGCTCTGACGTATCTTATTGCGTGCCTTTGACGTCACGACTATGGAAAGCCAGTCAATTTTAGGCTGCTGTTGGGCCGAGGTCATTATCTCGACCGTATCGCCACTCTTAAGTTTATAGTTGAGCTTACGGGTGCGTCCGTTTACCTTGCCTCCTGTACATGTGCATCCCAGGCCGGAATGTATATTGAAGGCAAAATCAAGTAAGGTAGCGCCCTGCGGCAGCCTGAACAGATCGCCCTTGGGAGTAAATACAAACACCTCTTTGGAATACATATCCATGCTGAGGTTCTTCATCAGCTCCGTTGGGCCGCTCTCAGCCGTTTCAAGTATCTCCCGGACATGGTTCATCCAGGTATCGAGTCCGTTTTCGCTCTTGATACCTTTATACTTCCAGTGAGCCGCTATGCCTTTTTCAGCAATCTCGTCCATCCTTCGTGTACGGATCTGCACTTCGACCCATTTGTTCTCGGGCCCCTTCACCGTAATATGCAAGCTCTCATAGCCATTGCTCTTCGGAATACTCAGCCAATCCTTAAGGCGAGCCGGATTTGGTTGGTACATATCAGTGACAACGGAATATGCCATCCAGCAGTCGGGCTTCTCTCTCCTCTCGGGCGTGTCGATGATTATGCGGATGGCAAACAGGTCATAGATGTGCTCAACGTCGTTGTGCTGTTTCTGCATCTTATTCCAGATGGAATAAATCGATTTCGTGCGGCCCTTTATATCGAATTTCAGTCCTTCTTTCTCAAGTGCCTCTTTCACAGGAGCGATGAAAGCGTCGATGTATGCATCCCGCTTTGCTTTTGTCTCATTGAGCTTACGCGCTATGCGGGTATACATGTCGCGGTTGGTGTACTTGAGCGACATATCCTCAAGCTCGCTCTTTATGGCGTACAGACCGAGACGATGGGCCAGCGGGGCATAGAGATAGGCCGCCTCACAAGCTACCAGACGGACGGCCTCATCATCGGGATGATGATTGATAGCACGCATCAGGATAAGCCGCTCGACGATCATTATGATGATGACACGGATATCCTCGGCAAACGTCAGAAGAAGACGTCGGAAATTTTCCGTATCGGTGGCGGCAGCATGATGGCCATAGAGCCCTGATACCTTTACGAGACCACGGATAAGCATAGCTATGTCCGCCCCCCACTCCGTTTCGACTGTTTCGGGAGTGATAAGTCCACATTTTGCCGGTTCGGCCAGGAGCACGGCAATAGCCATATTGCGATCAGCGCTTATACCGTCACATAAGGCACGGGCGGTGGAGAGAGCGTGGACGATAGGATCGAGTCCGGAGAATCGAAGGGTATTTACCTGCCGGATCTGTTCGGACGTATGACTGAGAAGATGGCGCAGCCTGACAGCATCATCCTGTCGAGCCACTCCGGTCGTAAGCCTTAGTAGATCACGATATAGTGCTCTGATTGAATTGTCAGAGGTATTTGATACTTTATATTGTCGCATATCTAACGCAAAATTATTACTTTCTGCCCAATCTAACATCATCATTCGACAAATATCAGTAACTTCGCAACGTGAAAATGAGAAATAACATATTGGCCGCTGTCCTTTCAGTGCAGTCTGTTTATCTATCATCTCCGTTGGCAGCCTCATCGGTCTCAGCTACTCCTGTTGTCAGTTTTATAAATGACTGGAGCCGCATGACACGACACATAATTGAGGGAGCGACAGGATATGTAGCGGTTGGTAAAGGCATTTCTCTCGGCCCGGTTTCCTCTTTTATTGGTTATAATACTCTCGAAGGATTAAGGTTGGGCACCGGTTTGCAGACAACGACAGACTTTTCCCGTCATCTGCTGCTTGCCGGCCAGGTCGGATATGGATTCGTTGACAGACGGTGGAAATATTCCGCTTCAGCCGGATGGTCTTTTAACGAAGCTAAAGGTTACTTCGGATCTTATCCCGTCAATTTTATTCGGGCTCAGTATTCTTTTGACACTGATCCTTTAGGTGACGATGCTTTGTCATTGAGTGATCGGCAGTCGTTCCTACACTTATCGCTTCGTAGAAACGAAATGATACTCTATCGACGGAGCGGGAAGCTCGATTATGTCATCGAGCCCAGTATGCAGACCAAGCTGGAGGTCTCCGGATCGAAAGAACGGTTATATCCTACCCGATATATTCATCTCGATGGAATAAGATGTCTGGATGCATGGCGAACGAGCATCAGCTTCACATGGAATCCGGCCAATTATTTCTATCAGGATCGTCACCGCAGGATCTCTGTCACTCCATATACGTTTAAAATAAAGTCGCGTATTCAATGGGTTAAGGGTTCCGAAGCAGATAAAACAAATCTGATGATAGCCGAACTGACAGTTGGCAAGACCACTCCGTTGGCCGACGGTCCGATCACCATTTCGGCCGTAGCTCATGGTGCAGTAACTGCTGGCCACGGCGCTTTTCCTTTTCTACCGGCTCTTCCGGTTACACCTTATATAATACGGCCTTTTGGCAGTTTCGCATTACTCCGACCTTTAGAGCTTCCGGCTGATAGATTTGCCGACCTGCATATCCGTATAGATGATGGCGGAATTATTACCGGAAAAATACCGGGATTAGATCTGCTCAAGATTTCCGTTACCGCTTCGGCATCATTAGCAGTTGGATCCCTATCGTCCGGAAACGATCCAAGAAAAAACACCGGAATGATTTCTTTTCCATACTACCCCGTCCAGATGCTGTCATGGTCTCATCCCTACTCAGAAATCGGGATCGGCCTTGATCATATCCTTGGATTCGGACGAATAGAATATGTCAGGCGTTTGAGCTATCTCTCCGGAGAGAGGATAAGAAAAAATGGAGTTTCAATTGGTTTGGATTTTACTTTTTGATAAACTATGCTTACAAAACTCTTTCTGACATTTTTCAAGATTGGGGCCTTCACTTTTGGCGGAGGCTGGGCTATGATACCAATTATAGAAAAAGAGATTGTCGACAACCATAAATGGCTGGACAGAGAGGAATTTCTGGATCTTCTTGCCGTAGTGCAAGCACTCCCCGGCATCCTCGCAGTAAATATTTCTGTGGCGGTCGGCGACAAATTGCGCGGACGGGTAGGTAGCACTGTCGCTGCTCTGGGCACCATTCTTCCTTCCTTTCTCATGATTCTCGCGATAGCGATTTTTCTTACTCCGGAGCTGATCAAGACAAATCCTATCGTAAACCGTATTTTCATGGGTATCCGTCCGGCCGTGGTGGCTCTCATCATTGCTCCAGTGATCACGACCGGCCGCTCCGCAAAGCTGACGTTGAAGACTCTTTGGATTCCGGTCGTAGTCGCACTCCTTATATGGAGTGGCATCCCCTATATCTCCAACCCCATCCTTTATATTATTTTAGGAGGAATCGCCGGATACTTTATCCACAACCGTAATGCAAGAAAAATTGAAACTCACAACGCCGGGGAGGGCGAAAAGAAATGATCTACCTTCGTTTGATTTGGAGCTATCTCAAAATAGGCCTCTTTGGCTTCGGCGGCGGGTATGCCATGCTCGCTCTTATAGAGAGAGAAATCGTTGCTCCCGGATGGATCAGCGAACAGACTTTTACCGATATCGTGGCGATATCTCAGATGACACCAGGCCCTATCGGGATAAATTCTGCCACTTACATCGGATATGTCGCACCGGGAGTCTCTGATCCGGCTTTCTCAAATCCATTTTTCGGAGTCCTCGGGTCAATTCTCTGCACTCTGGTAGTTGTTTTGCCATCTTTTGTACTTGTCACAACCACCGAACACTTCATTCGCCGGCACAAGGAAAATGCCATAGTAAAAGGAGTTCTTTCCGGTCTTCGTCCTGTTGTGGTCGGACTGATAGCCTCAGCCGCTCTGTTGCTTATGAACGGAGCCAATTTCGGCAATGAGACGTATCAGGTTATCTGCTCGGTTTCAATCTGCGCCGCTGCTTTTGTCGCAGTATTTTTCGCTAAAATCCACCCTATTCTTGTGATCATACTTGCGGGAATCGCAGGGCTAATCCTTTTCTGACAGTCCTATGACTTACGATCAGACCATAGATTTTCTGTTTTCGCAACTGGCGATGTATCAGAAGCAGGGGCCGACAGCCTACAAACCAGGACTGGCCACCACCGAGGCTCTTGACAAGGCATTTGGATACCCATCAAAAAGACTCAAAGTGATTCATGTGGCTGGTACAAATGGCAAGGGATCAACATCCCACTCTCTTGCTTCCGTTTGTCAGGCTGCGGGCTTAAAGACCGGGCTTTTCACCTCCCCTCACCTGCTTGATTTCAGAGAGAGGATCCGAGTCAACGGAGAGATGATCCCCGAGGAGGAGGTAGTTAGCTTTGTGGAGAGTTATCTTAACATGAATCTCGACATTAAGCCGTCTTTCTTTGAGCTTACCACTATAATGGCTTTTGATTGGTTCGCGAGATGTGGGGTTGATATCGCTGTAATAGAGGTTGGACTTGGCGGGCGCCTTGACTCCACCAATATCGTTACTCCACTATTAAGCGTCATCACAAACATTTCGCTTGACCACACCGCTCTGCTCGGCGCAACCACAAAGGAGATAGCCTGTGAAAAAGCCGGAATAATAAAATCAGGTATCAATGTTGTGATCGGCGAGGCAGAAGGTGATGTAAAAGAGGTGTTCGAAAAGAAAGCGGAATCGGTAGGCGCACCAATAACATTTGCCACCGCCCATCTCCCCTACTCTTCTTATCAATTTGATCGGGACTGCATCACATATCGTGATACTCCTTTTGGCGAAATTAAATCGGATCTCTGTGGATCATACCAGCCTTCAAATATGGCGACCATACTCACATCCCTGCGCCTTCTTCGAGACTCCTTACAGATCCCTCTCACAGATAAGATTGTGAAAAGAGGACTGTCAAATGTGGCGGAGTCTACCGGCCTCATGGGACGGTGGATGACACTCTCGACCTCTCCACTTACGATCTGCGACACCGGCCATAATATCGGAGGGTGGGAATATCTCACACCAAAACTTCAATCCATAGCTGGCACGAAGCATATAGTTCTTGGTTTTGTCAATGACAAAGACGTCTCTTCCGTGATGCGGCTTGTCTCGTCTATTACTGACACGATATTCTATTTTACTCAGGCCTCCGTAGAAAGAGCCATGCCTGCTGTTTCCCTTCAGGCTATAGCACGAAAATATGGGATGGAAGGCCGATGTTTTACTTCCGTTGTCGATGCTTACGAAGCCGCAAAAGAAAATGCTGAGCCAGAAGACACAGTTTTTATCGGCGGTTCAACCTTTGTAGTAGCCGATTTGCTGAGACACATAAAAGATAACAGGCTTAGATAATACATCTTATAAAATTTAACCATAAGACAGCCCATAATATTATCACCCGTCTCAAAATTATTTATTGAATATTTCTTTTTTCCGAAAGAAATATTCCCTATCTTTGCAATATGCTATATCACCCTATAGCAAAGCGAAATTATTAAAGATTTCAGAGGATGTTTATCGACATTGTTCTGAGTTGAAAAAATAACTTCATTTCATGTTTCATTCATCACGAACAATTTTGTCTGACCGATTTCATCTCCAATCTGCAAATAATAACTCGCTCTAACAAATTGAATACTGACACCATCCATAGCTTATATGATTGTCTGGCTTATTAATTGTGTGGCTGTATGTGTACTGAGTGTGCTCTTATGCGGTGTTGTGATCCCTCAGATTCTGCTTATTGCTTTCAGACGCTCGCTGTTTGACGAACCAAACGAACGAAAAATTCATACCAGTTTTGTTCCACGCCTCGGAGGTATAGCATTTGCTCCGGTAATCATGTTTTCGCTGGTTCTCCTTATGGGGCTCAGTATAACTTTCGGAGAAGGTCTTTTCCCGATGTTTAATGCAGCCGGACGCGCCCTTTCATTCGGTTTCTGCTCTGTAATGATGCTATATCTTGTCGGTATGGCCGATGATCTTGTCGGTATCAGGTATAGAGCTAAATTTGTTACAGAGATTATTTGCGGACTGATGTTTATTGCAGGCGGACTTTATTTTACAAGTCTTGATGGCTTTTTATTTTTAGGGTCTATCCCTAATTGGATCGGATGGCCTCTGACTGTTCTGGCCGTTGTCTATATAGTAAACGCAGTGAATCTCATTGATGGCATAGATGGATTGGCATCCGGCCTGAGCGGAATAGCTTGCCTCTATTACGGTCTCGCGTTCTTTCTCCTTCACCAATATGTCTATGCGATGGTTTCATTCGCTACACTTGGAGTATTGATACCGTTCTTCTATTATAATGTCTTCGGAAATGCCGAAAAGCGCAAGAAAATCTTTATGGGCGATACCGGCAGTATGACTATCGGTGTAATACTTTGTTTTTTAGCATTGCAAATGGCCTCTTGTGATCCTTCTGATATTGACAATGCCAACCCGTTGATTCTTGCTTTAGCTCCGCTGATCGTACCTTGCTTGGATGTAGTAAGAGTTTACCTCCATCGTGTGCGTAATGGTAAGAATCCCTTCCTCCCCGACAAAAACCACATCCACCATAAACTGTTAGCAATAGGGTTGCCCCAACGTTCAGCTATGGTGAGCATCTTATCTGTTTCGCTCATTGTAACCCTTCTCAATGTACGCCTCTCACCAATAGTAAATATCAACATCTTATTTCTTGCTGATCTCATAGTCTGGATTTTGATAAATATTTGGCTTTCTCGACGCGCCCAGTTCCTGAAACAACGCAGAGAGCAATAGTCATTTGAAGCTCACTTATCTGCGTTGATTTTTCGACTGTTTATTTTGATTTTAGTTTTGAGTTGAAAAAATCCAATATTCCTATAATTCAATCATCATATTTTAGGATTATGAAATTGGAGGCATAAGGGAGGGGTTGATCGTGAAGATATTTCGGAGATGCGTCGTTGACGTTTAGGCGGTAAAAGCAATAGTTCCAGCCTTGACCCATGTCGGTGTATAATGCTTCTTTCACTCCTTGTGAGAGCAATGCGTCGATGAAGTTTCCGAATGTTACGGTTCCTTGACTCTCATATAGAGCCAGATTGTTGTCTGCATCAAGACACAGAGCCCGAAATACGTTTCGGTTGCCTAATGGACGAGTTGTCTTAACAGCTTTGCCGTCAT
>CAYWWE010000008.1:0-36007 GCA_964461785.1 uncultured Bacteroides sp. | reverse complement strand
AAGCACCGGTTGCGATACCGAAGGCGGTGTTGATAAGAGCCTCAGAGATACCGGTCGAGAGCTCGGTTGAGTCAGGAGCACCGGACTGTGCGAGAGCCTGGAACGACTTGATCATACCCATTACAGTACCGAGAAGACCAACGAGAGTACCGAGAGTGGTGAGGGTAGCAACGATGGGGAGGTTCTGCTGGAGAGCGGGCATCTCGAGAGCGGTAGCTTCTTCAACTTCCTTCTGGAGGGTAGCGATCTTCTGCTCTTTGGAGAGGACGGTGTTCTTGTCCATTTCCTCATAGCGGGTGAGAGCGGCAGCAACAACAGCAGCTACAGAACCCTGCTGCTTAGCGCAGAGAGCCTTTGCGCCGGCGATGTCGTTCTTAACGAGGCAGAGCTTAACGCCAGAAACGAACTTGGTGATGTTGCCTTTGCCCTTGGCGCTGCCGAGAGCGATGTAACGTTCAACGGAGAGAACGATTACAGTGAGGAAGAGGGTCTGGAGGATAGGCACGATGAAGCCGCCTTTGTAGATAGTACCCCAGAGGTCGATGGGATGACCTTCTTCGAAGTGTGATTCGTGGCCAAACCAGAAGATGAAGAGGAGGATGGCAACGACGAAGCAAGCGATGATCACCCAGAACGCATTCTTGATGCCGCTAACTTTGTGACCCGTAGCTTTGGCAGCGGGCTTTGTGGTAGGCTTTTGAGCTTCCATAATAGTTAATGATAGATGGTTGAGATTGGATTGTTTATGATATTTGTTTATATATGTTTCGCTTTTCAGGATATAAGATTAGGGGTGACGATGGAAGTCTTGCCTTTTCTTATTAGCCGTGGGTTTCTCTAAACCTAATTGCAAATTTATGACAACAATTTTAACTTTCAAAACATTTGGCAAAGAAAAAATTATTATATGTCGTAGAGCAGTGTTTTTTAATGCACAATTGCTGATTTGGGGGTGCGCTGGCTCAATAAAGTGACAGTCGGCTGACCAATGCCGGAGATAAGAGAGCTGCCGCACGCGCTAAATCTTCCGGCATAACGGCCATGAGGCGATCGGTTCGCTGGCGGAGGGAGAGCACTGAGCCGAAGCGTAGCAGCGAGCGTCCGGCAGCCAGGGCCGTGGCCTCCCGGCTTTCCGATCCGATTATCATCTGTCCGGCAAGCTGCTGCTTGGCCCTCTCGAGCCTGTCGCTCTCAAAGGGTTGTTCCGAGAGCTTACGGAGGATATCGTTGATAATTTCGATACATCGGGGCGTATCGTCAGGGTCGCATCCTAAATATATGGTGGTAAGTCCGCAGTCGCTTAGGGCAGAGGTGGAGGCGTCGACGGTGTAGACCAGACCACGTTTTTCCCTGAGCTCTATATTAAGGAGTGAGTTCATGCCGGGACCGCCGAGAATGTTTGTCAGGAGCCCTACGGCTTGCCTGAGCGGGGAATAGAGCGACACGGCCGGCGCGCCGAGCATCGTATGGCACTGATGCGACTCAATATCGCGCGTTATGCTGAACGGTGCCGCTGGCTCCGGTGCGACCCTTATGGGTATCTCGAGTCCCGACGGTTGAATAGAACTGAAGAAGCGATCGATTGTTGAAAATACCTCATCGGCCGGGGAGGCTCCGAGATAGAACACCGCCATGCGCGTGGGCACGAACATCTTCGATATCCATTCGCGACAAGTGGCTGAGGTGAAGGTAAACAGTGTCTCCAGATTGCCGAGTATGTTGTGGCCGAGTTGCGATCCGGCGAATATCAGATCTTCGAAGTCATCAGCAACAGCATCGGCCGGAACGTCGAGATATGAGTTGATCTCGTCGGCAACTACCTCTCGCTCCCTGTCGATCTCTTCGCTCGGGAATGACGCCTCGGCAATAAGCTGAGAGATGAGTGAGGCGGCACGGCTGAGATGCCCGAGAGGGAAAATGGAATATACCACTGTCTCCTCTTTCGTTGTGTAAGCATTGAGTTCGCCTCCCACCGATTCCATCTCATTGATGATGTCCATAGATGAAAGGTCAGGCGTGCCTTTAAATATGGTGTGCTCAACAAAATGAGCCAGACCATAGTGCGATGGCTGTTCGTCGCGGGAGCCGGCATCGATCGTGACACCAAAATATTCGGCAGCTGCATGTGGGTCGGCGATATGCACGATCCTCAGTCCGGAAGGGAGAGTGTGATACGAAAACACAGGATGATATTTTGAGGTGATGTTGACCTAAAAAGCACCGCCCGGAAGCAGCCTGAGAAAGAAGTGTCAGACAGCCACGGGCGGCAACAGCGGTTAGGAAAAAGATTACTGACGGCCTGAAGTGGTCGCAGTTTTGTCGATCTTGGTGATGAGACCCTGAAGCACTTTGCCCGGGCCGATCTCTATGAATTCAGTGGCGCCGTCGGCAATCATGTTGCGCACGGTCTGAGTCCAGCGCACGGGAGCAGTGAGCTGTGCCACGAGATTTGCCTTGATCTCGGCAGGGTCGGTGTGGGGGAGGGCATCCACATTCTGATACACGGGGCAAGTGGGTTGGTGGATAGGAGTTGCGGCGATGGCTTCGGCCAGCTCGGTGCGCGCGGGCTCCATACAGGGGGAGTGGAATGCTCCTCCAACCTTCAGCGGGAGCGCACGTTTCGCTCCGGCCTCAAGCAGTCTTGAGCAAGCGGCTTTCACAGCCTCGATCTCGCCCGAGATGACGAGCTGTCCGGGGCAATTGTAGTTGGCGCATACAACGACTCCGTTATCTACCGTTGCGCATATCTCCTCAACCTTTTCGTCGGGCAGAGCCAGAACGGCGGCCATGGTCGAGGGTTTGATCTCACACGCCTTCTGCATGGCCTGGGCGCGCATGCTGACCAGACGCAGACCATCCTCAAACGAGAGGGCGCCTGCTACGACGAGAGCCGAGAACTCACCCAGAGAGTGACCGGCAACCATATCGGGGCGCATATCTTCGCCAAGACTCTTTGCGAGGATAACTGAGTGGAGGAAGATGGCGGGCTGGGTGACGCGGGTCTGCTTGAGATCTTCGTCTGTGCCGGCAAACATTATATCGGTGATACGGAATCCAAGGATCTCGTTTGCACGCTCGAAGAGCTCACGGGAAGCCGGATCATTGTCATAGAGATCCTTGCCCATGCCAACAAACTGAGCACCCTGACCGGGAAAAACAAAAGCTTTCTTCATTACAAAAGAATAATCGGATATTGGTGATACGTGATCGGCAACATTTGTCATTTGCCGATGCAAAGATATGAATAATCCTGCTGATACGCAAGATATATGTCAACGGACAAGATGCCCTGCCCTGAGGACAAACGGATAGGGCGGCCGGAGCCGGAGTGTGGTGTCCGACTCAACCTTGCTCAAACAGCTGGCAGCCGAATCGGGTATAGAGGTCGTAGCCGTGGCTACAAAATAGGCATCGGTTGTCTTGAGGATGAGAGCCTCGGGATATCCCGTCTTTTGCAGACGCGACTGCATCTGGCGGGCGTTGAAGATCTGGCGGAAACGCGCAATCACGATGTTGTATTTCCCCACAGTGTCTAAATCGGCCACACCGGGTTCTTTGGAGCGGCCAATCCAGGTGGTAGTGATCGGTAGGGAGATGCCGTTGCCTATCTGGGTGACAATCGGATCGGGGACGCCGGCAATTTTCATTCCATCGTGGTCGTCAGACGCTTTCTCGCGCTGATGAGCGACGGTAGTTTCGTAAGCAGCCTTGTAGTTAGCTTCAGTTGTCTTGCAGGCGCATAATAACAGTGCTGATGCTATTGCGGCAACAGGCAACAGCGTGAGGCGGGAGTTGGTGTTCATATTGACGGATTGTTTTTAGCAAGGGTGATTACATCGAGCGATGACGGTGTTCCATCGGCAAGGGTCAGTTTGACAAGTGTACGTTCCTTCTGCCATCCATGCCATCCGGCGGCTCCGGGGTTGATATGCAAGAGATTGAGCGAAGGGTCGGGCATGATCTTGAGGATATGGCTATGACCTGTAACCATCAGGCCGATCTTTTCTTCGGCCAGAAGACGCCTGACTCCGGGTCGGTAGTGTCCGGGATAGCCTCCGATATGGGTCATCCATACTCTCAGGCCGTCGATCTCGAAGAGTTCTATTTCGGGAAACATACGTTTCAGGTCGCCATGGTCAATGTTGCCAGTCACTGCCCGGATGCGGGCGGCCGGACATGATTCGGAGAGGCGCTCAATGATCGACGGATCGCCTATGTCACCCGCATGCCATATTTCGTCGCAGTCGGCAAAGTGGGTTGCATAGCGCGGATCCCAGCATGAGTGGGTGTCCGAGAGGATTCCTATCAGTTTCTTCATCGCTTAATCAATCGGCACAAGCCGCAGGAAATCAATCATAACAGTATCAGCCGTCCGGTTTGGGTTGAGATCGGCCAAAGTGGTGGAGAGAGTTATCTTGTTCAAACCCTTGTCGAGCTTTATCTTTACGGGCGAGGTGGTTAGGGTGACGGTGGTGTCGGCCGGAATGCCCGCTCTGGGCATCGGCAATGTCGCTACTCTCTCGCCATTGATGCTGAGGGAGCGGAGAGTCATGCCCGGAGAACCTGCATCGCGACCGTCGGCATATCCGATTATGGCCACACAGTCAGTTGCGACGGGCGCTTCGGCCGTAAAAGTTAGTTCTTGAGCAGAGGTGAGTTCTACAATCTGGGTGAGACGCGGGTTGGGACGCGAAGTGTCGTCGGCTCGCCGGCATGCTTTGAGCCGCCGCCAGTGGCGCAACATCCGCCGGTAGACATCGCGAGCCAGTTCGCGAGCTTTGAACCATTCGGCCTGTATCAGCACCGACACCTCTCGGGGAATGGACGCTTTAGGCTCTGACATCATGCCCGATGGGTAGCCCGCATCATCCACCGGCATAGCGATCCATTCCGAATAGCCACTTCCGCGTCTGAATGGAATTGTAGGAGCATCAGCCGGAATATCTTCGAGGCGGATTCCGTTATGAAACCGGGCGTATGCCGTCGGTGTCCCTGAATATATTGTGTCGCGGGCCGCCGAAACCGATTCCCAAGCCAGGGTGGGTGTCGAGGTCAGAAATACAGGATCGATCACGGATATGGAAGGTTGCTCGGCCTGCGGATTATCGCGCATCTCGATGCGCAGGGAATGTCGGCCGGAGAGAGAGGCAGGAACCGTGTGACCCCGCAACTCAAGACCGTCGAGAAGCATCGTGGCGACTTTAGATCCTGTGCCTATGATTGTGATATCCAGAATAGCATTATTATAGGGAAGGCCTTCGAGGGTCTTCTCGCCACTTAGCTCAGATGGAACTACAGGATTGATCTCCAGCCCTCTGTCGGTAGGATTAAGCCCGAAGATGAGCCCGGTGACTGCACCGGTATAGGCTCCCCATATCTCCGGACTGTCGGGTTGCTCCCCGATGGCCGTCAGACTGACAGATCGGAGCAGGACCGAAAAGGCATTCCACAGCGCACGCACGTTAGCAGCTCTGTGGCAGGCGGACGCCCAGAGCCCTTGGCCAACAGACGACTCTGTCTCGGCATCCGCTCCGTGAGGGATGGGCATTGAGCGTGTAATGCCATAAGGTGTGCGAGGAAGTCCGGCAACCACCCTTCGCGCCATCTCCTCCGAAGCTATGTTGCGGGAGGCTGCTGCGAGCGCATTGCCTAAACCTGAGGCCGCGGGGCTCTTCATCAGCATCAATCTTCCGCAAAGATATTGACTGTAAAATCCTTTTGATGGGAGCCAGAGATGATCGTTGATGGCCTGAGCGAGCTCATGGCCCGAGTGGAGCGCCTGAGTGTCATCATCGCCTGCGATCCTCTTCATTACAGCAAGCGAAGCATAGGCATCTGCAGCAAGCGCATTGACTGTCAGAGATATGGTGTTGAACCGATCCGACGGGGTCATCCATTCCGGGAGGGCGCCCGAAATGTTGGGGTCGCCTCCGCCGGCCCACAGACCGTAGTCGCTCCTGAACAACCGGCTGGAGTCGGCGCTGAGCGCCCGTGTGGCAAAGTCGATCGCGGAGCGTACCCATGTTTCGCTGCCTTCGCCGAGCGACAGGCGTCCGAGAGCGATAATCCTCATCAGTCTTTCCGGGTCGGCCAGAGGCCATGCTTCCTTCCCGTCATTCCCGGATATGAGAGACCGGGCGAGCGAGGGTGTGTCACGATCAGCCATCGTGCATACCGGAGCCATCACTATATTAAAAGGAGTGGCTGGAGTCGCGGAGAGTCGGCAAACAGCCAGCATCCAAGCTGCATCGAAGATCGGGGAGCCCGTGTGCAGCCGCGGAAACGCTCCTCCGCTTCTTATGGAATCAGGCAGCGAGGCAATGAGAGTGTCGGGCGTGATGATCAGAAGCTGCCGTCCGGGAGCCGAAACGGTGAAGAGGCTGTCGGAATAAAGTTCGAGGATATAACCGCGGGAACCGCCGTCGTCGGGTTGCAACGAGCCGCTTCCGGATGATGGTATCCATGCCGAATGGGTGCTTATGAGGATGGCCAGAGTTGCGATCGCTCCGATCAGATATGTCGCTGCACGTTTCATATTCAGCCCAAAATTAATCAAAAATCCGCGGGCAGACTGTCTGAAGGGGGGCAAAAATGGAATAAACAAAAAAAAGGAGCGGATTTTTTTGGCGCGAAGATTATTTGAGTTGTATCTTCGCAATGTAAAAACTATCCCGCGCCGGTCACGACAGTCTTGTCTCAACCGGACGTAACGCTTCTGATCTTTCTCTCAATATCTGATTCTACAATATGATATACAATTTCCGCATCGTGTCTGATGAAGTCGATAACTTCCGCAGGGAAATCAGCATCGACTCAGACGCTACATTCCTTGAGCTGCGCAATGCAATATGCGACTCTGTCGGTTACGACAAGGGTCAGATGAACTCTTTTTTTCTCTGCGATGAAAACTGGGAGAAAGAGACCGAGATAACCCTTGAGGATATGGGTGCCGACTCATACAATGAGGTTTATCTGATGGATGAGACACCGCTTATTGACTTGATAGAAGAGGAGGGTCAGCGCCTGATCTTCGTGTTTGACTATCTCACGGAGCGATCATTCTTTATGGAGCTCAAAAAGATCGAGCCGATGAAAAATCTCCTTGATCCGGTCTGCAGCATCTCGCGCGGCACACCACCCCCGCAGTTCATCGATCTTACCAACTTCGAGAGCGAGCTTGATGCTAAAGCTGCCAAGGCCGCAGAGACCGATATCGACTATACCGACGACGAGTTTGGCGGCGATGATCTATATAACGAGGAGGATCTCGACAACCTTGCCGACGATACAGACCCGTTCTGATCAAGTCTATAAAAGGATATAAAAATCATTCAGGGTGGCGCGAAAGTCTCGCGCCACCCTGAATGATTTTGTGGATTTATAACTTATTTTTCGGGCTGATGACCGTCGATGGTTGCGGCATCGAGGGCAGCAATAGTTGCAAGGTTGACGATATCGCGCACCTTGGCTCCTACATGAGTGAAGTGGATAGGTTTGTTCAGACCCATCTGGATGGGGCCAATGGCTTCGCCTACACCCATTTCGAGGATCATGCGGTAGGCCGAAGTGCTTGCCGAGAGATTAGGGAAGATGAGTGTGTTGACATTCTTACCGTAAAGACGGGTAAACGGATAGGTCTCGTCGCGCAGACGCCGGTCGAGAGCAAACAGGAGGTTCATCTCACCGTCGACAGCGAGATCGGGATAGAGATCGCGCATCCTGGCTGCAACAGACGATACCATGTCGGGCTCTTTCTCGCCGGCCGAACTGCCGAAGTTGGAATAGCTCACGAGTGCCATGACAGGGGTATGGGCGAAATATTCTACCGAATTTCGGGCAAGGCGGGTGATGTCGAGGAGGGTGTCGGCATCGGGGTTTCGGTTAACCTGTGTATCGGCGAGGAAGAAGGTGCCTTTCTTGGTCTGGACAATATGTAGAGCGGCAAAATGTTTGTAGCCGGGGCGTATGCCAATCACTTCGGTAGCGATATGTCCGGTGTGCTGGGCGGCAGAATAGGTGCCTCCGAGGAATGCATCGGCATCGCCGGCATCTACCATCATCATGCCGAAATAGTTGCGGTCAAACATCTTTTCCTGAGCCTCCATGAGGGTAACGCCCTGACGGCCGCGGCGCTTTGCGAGTCGCTCGGCATAGCGCTGGCGTCGGCCCGCCTCGCGGTCGTGGCGCAGATTGACGATCTCAATACCGGTAAGGTCAAGATTGAGCCGCTCGGCACGTTTGGTTATCATCTCCTCATTGCCAAGAAGAACCGGGATGAAGAGCCCCTGATGCTTACCCATGACAGCAGCCTGAAGCATATTGTCGGTATTGGCTTCGCCGAACACAACGCGCTTCGGGTGTTTCTTGGCCTCGTCGGAGATGCGGCGCATCAGTCGGTTGTCGTAGCCCATGAGGCGGCGCAGGCGGTCGTTGTAGGCCTCCCAGTCGGTGATGGGGCGACGGGCAACACTGCTTTCCATTGCTCCGCGTGCCACAGCCGGAGCGACCGTAACGAGCAATCGGGGATCAAGGGGCTTAGGCAGGATATATTTACGTCCGAATTTAAGCACCTCATTATCAGCGTATGCCGCGCTTACAACCGGCGGAACAGGCTGCTTTGCCAGATCAGCGATAGCATGGACAGCTGCCAGTTTCATCTCCTCGTTGATTGTAGTGGCACCGCAGTCGAGGGCGCCGCGGAAGATGTAGGGGAAACCGAGCACATTGTTGATCTGGTTGGGATAGTCACTGCGGCCGGTGGCGAATATCATATCCGGGCGGGTGGAAATGGCCAGCTCATATTCAATCTCGGGATCGGGATTGGCAAGGGCAAACACAATGGGGCGGGGAGCCATGCTTTTGAGCATATCGACTGTCACCACATCCTTGACCGAAAGTCCGAGGAACACGTCGGCATCAACCATAGCCTCAGCGAGGGTGTTGATGTCGCGTGTAGTCATGAATTCTTTTTTCTGCTCGTTGAGGTTGGTGCGCGATGTATTGATCACTCCTTTGGAGTCGCACATCACAATGTTTTCCTTCTTCACGCCGAGAGCCACATACAGACGGGTGCAGCTTACGGCTGCTGCTCCGGCGCCGTTGACAACCAGACGGATTTCGTCGATTTTCTTTTCCTGGATCTCAAGAGCATTGAGCAGGCCGGCAGCGGATATTATCGCAGTGCCATGCTGGTCGTCGTGCATCACAGGGATATTGCACTCCTCTTTGAGTCGACGTTCGATCTCAAAACACTCGGGTGCCTTGATATCTTCGAGGTTTATGCCGCCGAAAGTCGGGGCGATAGCTTTCACCGTCTGGATAAACTTCTCGGGATCTTTTTCGGCCACTTCGATATCATAGCAGTCGAGTCCGGCAAAGATCTTAAACAGCAGAGCCTTGCCTTCCATTACCGGCTTGCCGGCTTCAGGGCCAATATCGCCGAGGCCTAGCACGGCAGTGCCATTGCTTATCACTGCCACAAGATTGCCCTTGTTGGTATATTCATACACATCTTCGGGATTCTTCTCGATCTCTTTGCAAGGATAGGCCACGCCGGGCGAATAAGCAAGCGCCAGATCGTGCTGTGTGGAGTAGGGGACGGTAGGAACTATCTCAATTTTGCCCGGCTTGCCCTCGCGATGATATTCGAGCGCGGCTTCGCGGGAAACGGGTGTTGACATACTGAAAATCTTAGAAATTGATATTAGTGTGGAAACGATGCTGCAAAATTAGCATCTTTTTCCTATTTATAACAACGATCGGGCAGTCAGTTTTGTTTATTTCCCGCAGGCCGGGAGCGGCAGTTTGCATCAACTGATGCAGACGGTTTTGGTTGAAAGGGCATATTGGCGTATCTTTGTGCGCCGGTTCATGGCATCCATTCTTTTCGATATGACTAAACTAAATAATAAGGTTAAGGGATATATCCTTGGCGTCATAGCAGCAGCCTCGTATGGCACTAATCCGCTGTTTGCCCTGCCTCTGTATTCCGACGGCATGAATCCCTATTCGGTTCTGTTGCTCAGGTATATGGCGGCCATCCCTGTCGTGGCTCTGATCATTATTGCCCGTGGCCGATCTTTCAGGGTCACCGGGAAGCAGCTGTTTGCTCTGGCTATTTTCGGTGTGCTGATGGCAGTGTCGTCGCTCACTCTGTTCCTGTCCTATACATTTATGGATGCCGGCATAGCGTCGACGCTCTTATTTGTCTATCCGGTGATGGTGGCAGTGATAATGGCCGGAGTCTACAGGGAGAGGATATCGAAGCTGACGATATTCTGCATAGCGGTGACCCTGACCGGTATCGCGATGCTCGGACATGCCGGTGGAGACGAACCGCTGAGCCTCACGGGGGTGCTGGTGGTGATGGCCTCATCGCTCTCTTATGCGGTGTATATCGTGGGCATTAACAAGACCAGTCTGGATAAACTGCCCACACTGACTGTCACTTTCTGGGTGCTCGTTTTCGGCATGGCAATGTTTGCGGCCTGTTTCCTTTTCGGAACCGTTCCGCTGACCCTTCCTGCCGCCGGCGGGGGTAATCCCTGGTTACTATGGGGATGTGTGGCAGGGCTGGCCATCCTGCCTACTGCGGTGTCCTTTCTGTGTACCACCGGCGCAATTCAGCATATCGGCTCAACGCCTACAGCGATTCTGGGGGCTCTCGAGCCGGTCACGGCAGTGATTATCGGAATTTTCGTGTTTGGCGAAAGGCTGTCGGTGGTTGATGTGATCGGCATCATCCTCATCATCGGAGCAGTGTCGGTGATTGTGGGTGGATCCGCTACAATCGGGCAGCTCGGAAAGCAGCTTATCCGCATCCGGAGGCTTTTCCCATCGCTCAGGAAAAGGATCTGACATCAATTAGTCGGATCCTAACGATTAAAAAGCGTTAAGGAATAGTGGGGATTACGGCAAAAGTGAGTAACTTTGTCCCTGCTTTGACCGGTTCATGCAATCGGTGCCACTATCAATCATCAGTCACTAATCTTGAGGTATCTCCCTATATATATTATCCTGTTGCTGGCCCTTCTGTCGATGCAGGGGATTGCCGGTAACGGAGCTGACACTTTCTCGGTTCCGGTATGGGTGGGCGACACTACTGTCGCTGCTGCTGATACCGTGACTCCTACGCCCAGGCTCAAACCGTCGCAACGTAGGAGACAGAGGATCAACGATGCCAGTGCCGACAGCGCCGGAAGCCGTTTGTCCGACACAATTTCGGAGCAGCCACTCCAGGCACCCATTATCTCAGGTCCGAGGATTGTCCGCGCAAAAGTCGATCTTGACAATCCGGTTGATTTCCAGTCAAACGAGTCTATCACTATGGAGGGCACTAACAAGGCTTATCTCTATGGCGAGGGTAAAGTGACCTACGGAAAGATCAAACTCGACGCCGACCAGATCGACATGGATATAAACACTTCTATGGTCTATGCCATCGGCCGTCCGGACTCTACCGGTGAAGTCAAGGGCAGTCCGGTTTTCGACGACGACGGCACGAGCTATGAGTCCAAGACCATGACTTATAATTTCGACACCGGCAGAGGATATATCACTGATGTCATCACCCAGCAGGGCGAGGGCTATCTCACCGGCGGAGTAGCAAAAAAGGTCGAGGACAATGTGTTTTACACCCAGAACGGACGCTACACTACCTGCGACGATCATGACCATCCGCACTTTTACATGCAATTGACTACGGCAAAGGTTCGCCCCGGAAAGGATGTGATCTTTGGCCCGGCATATATGGTGCTGGCCGGACTGCCGTTGCCGCTTGCCGTGCCGTTCGGCTATTTCCCTTTCACGGAAAAGTATTCGTCGGGTGTGATTTTCCCTACTTTCGGCGACGACTATAACCGAGGCTTCTATCTGTCAAACGGCGGCTACTACTTTGCCTTCAATGATAACGTAGATATGGCTCTAACGGGCGAAGTCTATACCAAGGGTTCGTGGGGACTTCAGGCCCGGTCGGCTTATGTCAAGCGCTACCGCTACAGCGGATCTTTCTCGGCTTCGTATCTCAAGACAATTCTTGGCGACAAAGGATCGGCCGACTATTCGGTGCAGACCAACATGCAGGTGTTGTGGAGCCACACTCAGGATGCGAAGGCTAACCCGAACTTCAACTTCTCGGCATCCGTCAACTTCACAACTTCGGGATATTCGCGCAACGATCTCAACAGCTACTACAGCAGTGCGTTTACAGAAAACACTAAGAGCTCTACCATCAACGCAACATGGCGCCCGGCCGGTACCAAATGGAGCATATCGGGCAACATGAATGTTGCTCAGCGCACTCAGGACTCGACGGTGACTGTCGGATTTCCGTCGCTCACAGCTTCCTACTCTCAGTTTTTCCCGTTCAAACGCAAGGGAGTCGTGGGCAAGGAGCGATGGTATGAGAAGATCAAGATGAGTTATTCGGGACAATTCAATAACTCGCTCACTGCCAAGCAAAATCAGTTCTTTAAAAAGAGCCTCATCAAAGACTGGAGCAACGGATTCCGCCATAATATCCCGGTTTCGGCCACATTCAGTGCATTTAAGTATTTCAACGTTACGCCGTCGCTCAACCTTACCGACAGGATGTATACCTCGAAAGTGCGCAGGATGTGGGATCCGAATGCGGCTGCCGAGATAATGGACACGAGCTATAGCTTCTACAATGTGTTTGATTTCACCGCATCTGTGTCAGTCGATACCAAGGTCTACGGTTTCTACCGGCCCTGGAAGATATTCGGCGACAAGATTAAGATGATCCGCCATGTCATAACCCCGTCGGTCAGCTTCTCGGCTACTCCTGACTTCTCAGATCCGATGTGGGGAATTTATGGCACTTATGAGCGCCCCGACGCACAGGGAAACATGATCAAGAACAAATATTCGATGTTTCCGGGAAGTCTGTTCGGTGTCCCGGGTCAGGGCAAGAGCGGTACGGTGACCTACGCCATAGCAAATAATCTTGAGATGAAGGTCAAGAATGAAAACGATTCTGTGGAAGACGCTGACAAGAAGATATCTCTGATAGAGAATCTTCAGGCTTCGCAAAGCTACAACTTTGCAGCCGACTCTCTGCGCTTTTCCAACATTAACTCATCGGTCATGCTGCGCCTGACGCGCAACTTCACCCTTAACCTTCAGGCGATCTGGGATGTCTACACCTACGCTCTCAACCGCTCGGGCACGCCTGTGAAAGTCAACAAACTGCGCATTAGCGAGGGTAAGGGACTGGGCCGACTCTCGTCGACAGGAACGTCTTTCAGCTACACCTTCAACAACGATACTTTCAAGAAACTCAGGGAAAAACGTCGCAAAACCAATACAAATCAAGATGGAGCATCGGGCAATCCATCTCCAGATGGAGCACCATCAACCGCTAATTCCGGCAACAATGATGTCGGGAAGAAGAAAGACGGTGATGTTGACAGCGACGGCTATCTCGCATGGGCGTTTCCTTGGAGCCTGTCGCTCAACTATTCTATAGCCTATGCCTACGGCGACTTCAATAAAGAGAAGATGGAATTTAACGGAAAGATCACTCAGAATCTATCTTTTTCTGGAAGCATCAAACCGACCCCCAACTGGGATTTCAACTTCTCTTGCTCCTACGATTTCAGTCTCAAGAAGATCGCCTACATGACATGTAACGTGTCGCGCAATCTTCACTGTTTCGTCATGACGGCCAGTTTCATCCCTGTAGGTCCGTATAAGAGCTACAACTTCCATATCGCTGTCAGTTCCTCGCTTCTTTCGGATCTTAAATATGACAAGCGCTCGTCGCTGTCAAACGGGGTCAATTGGTATTGATCTCCTGCTGCCACAGCAAACCATAAGCGTTGTGTGAATGTTGTATATGTGACAATGATTACCAACACCACACTACTATGCTTAATAACACACACTCTCCCCAGACACCTCCGGCTCCTATTGTAGCCGTTAAGACCATTCTTGATTTCGAGCCTTTCACCACCTCAGAGATCCCGTCTATTCTACCTATGCTCGCTGCCAGTCCTTCGAGGACGTGTGATTTCACTGTCGGTGGCATCTTTATGTGGAAAGACTACTTCCTGTATTCACGCGCCATCGTCGACGATACTATATTCATCAAGGGTGTGGCCGAAAATGATCTTTCGGTTACAGCTTTTTCTCTCCCAATGGGTAATCTGCCTCTGCATGAATCGCTGGAGATGTTGCGAGATTACTGTCGCGATAATGATATCAAGCCGCTTCTCTCGGCTGTGCCCGGAGACCGGCTCGACGAGATCAGGGATGTGGCGCCTGTCGTCGCGGTAGATGAATTGCCTGACTGGGCCGATTATCTATACGAGATCGAGCCTATGGCTACTTTTCAGGGAAAGAAGATGAGCAAGAAGCGCAATCATGTCAATCGCTTCCGGGCAGATCATCCCGATGCTCTGCTCGAGCCACTAAGTACAGAAATTATTCCGGAGGCTATTGATTTCCTTTCGCGCAACTCTTACGTTTCACCTGAGAAATCGCTTACTGCCGATTATGATATTATGGTCACGGCCGACACTCTCCGCCGTTTCAACGAATATAACTACGAGGGTGCTGTGCTCCGCGTGCCCGATTTAGGCGTGGTGGCTTTCACGGCCGGCGAGGTGATCGGCGACACTCTCTATGTTCATATCGAGAAGATGGATCATTCGGTCAACGGATCGGGTGAAACTATCAGTTCGGGTTTCTGCCGCATGATGATGGAGCGCTATCCGGAGCTTAAATATGTGAACCGCGAGGACTCATCCGGCGACCCCGGACTTGCCAGAGCGAAGGAGGCCTACCATCCGGTTGCTCTGCTGAAGAAGTATAATGTGCTTCTTGGCGACTGAGTCAGAAACCGAGAGCCGCTCTGATCGCCTCTGGCGTCCTGAGCCCTCGTGCCTTAACCGTCAGGTTCTCACCATTAAGTAGATATGCCTCCGGAAATGACGGGATATAGAATAGATCATTCTCCTCTATCATTCCGTCAGAATCCGTGCCCGTGATCCATTCTTCCGGGAAGAATGTTGGCACCTCCGGCAGTTCACCTCCGGGATATATAGCCACTATGGTCAGTTGACCTTCTTTCACGGCTTTGCTTATCTGCTGATCGGCAGCCATGGCTGAGGTCAATTCAATGCAGTGCTCACATTCGGGATCAAAGAAAACCAAGAGAGTGGCGGGAGCATCGGCAGCTAGAGACTTTAGCGAGACAGTCTGACCATCGCTCTCTGCGATAGATATATCATTGGCCGAAGAACCTGTACGGTTCAGCGAACTAAGTTTAAGAAGTCCGTCACGACGCATTGATGGTTGATCGGCTTCGAGAAAGAGAGTGAACAGGTCGAGATTGAGATATGGGGAGTCGGGTGAGAACAGATATTGCTCAATGACGGTGCGCACCGCTTCTCTCTTTTCCGTGTCGGTTGCACAAGAAAACAGGGTTTCAGCAGCCTGCTTACGGGCACTCTCGGACGCGAGCGGCGCCACTGTGGTGAAATTGGCTACCGAGGTCTCCAGTCCCAGCGAGGGACCGTCGGGCAATATGACACCGTCAAAGAAATGGCTGACCACATATTCGGCCCTTTCGACCGGCGAGGTAAGCGCTGCCGGAACTACCGGTAGGGGAAAGGAATCAACCGGATTCACATTGTGGCTACCCGCGGATAGCCCTGAGATTAAGGAAATGGAAGTGAGGAGGCTCAGCAACATATAGGTCTTTAATTATTCAGAGCCGCCGGGAGTAGGTTTTTGACGCTTCCCGGTCGGCTCTGGATTAGGAGTTATGCAATATTGATTCTTTACTTATTCCCGATAGGTATTATATCTCAGTCTTTAACCGGGAAACCTCCGGCTTCGGCTATTTTGCGGGGAATGAGAGCGTTATCTGAACGTGCCGCGAATGATTCCGCACCGGCTCCTATGGCAAACACAGGGATAAATGTGGCGGAATGAGAGCCGCTGCCCCAACCTACCTGAGCAATCTCGTTGATCACCCGTTTAGCGGCATCAGACAGGGGATAGTTGGACTTATATTCGCTCTTAACCATGTTGCTCTGGCTGCCGAACGATTTTTCGAATGCTTCGCGAAGACGTGCTTCCTGCTTCTCCGATAGCTCGATGGCCGGTGTCCAGAAGCCGAAGTTTTCGGCGAGAGCGGCTTGAGCCATTTCCCATGTGATCTCACCGTTGTTTGCGCGGCGGATTGAATTGAAGATGCGGCTTATTTCGTCCTGACTCACTTTCTGGTTTGATATGGCCTTGAGGTTGAGGAGATACTTACCGGTGCCGAGATTGAGTGATCCTGTCTCGTGATCGGCAGTTACTACAATGAGAGTCTCATCGGGGTGCTGGAGATAGAAATCGTAGGCAACAGAGATGGCATCGTCGAAATCAGCAACTTCGTGGATAAGGGCACCGGCATCGTTGCCGTGGGCATGCCAGTCGATATTTCCGCCTTCAACCATGAGGAAGAAGCCGTTTTCGTCGGCTTTGCCGTCGCGGGTCAGGAAGTCAAGCCCGGCTTCGGTGATTTCCCGCAGGGTCATGTCACCTTCCTTCCTGTCAATGGCGTAAGGCAGTGTGGCGCCGACAATCGCAGTGGCTTCGGCGGGCTGAAGCATTATTATCTTAGACACCTCGGGCGCCTTGGCACGGTACTGATCGGCACCGCGAACTATGGTGTAGCCGCGGGCAACGGCATTGTCGTATACTCCGATAGTGTCGGTAGGACGGTCGCAGCAGAAATCGGCGCCTGCAAAGAAATCAAATCCGCTCTCGGGAAGTTCCATTGCGAGGTCGTGATATGCGCTGCGCTTTGCATTATGGCCGAAGAAAGATGCGGGAGTGGCGTGATTGACACCTACACTGGAGGCTACTCCCACGCGCTTGCCTGCTTCCTTGGCAAGATAGGCTATGCTTTTTAGCGGTGTCTCGGCGTCGGGAGCCATGCCGATAAATCCGTTGGTTGTCTTATGACCGGTGGCGAGGGCTGTGCCTGAGGCAGCCGAATCGGTGACACGTGTGGATGCGGAGTAGTTGGAGGCGAGTGAGGCTATGGGCCACTGTGTGAAGCCCAGGGGACTCAGGCCGAGGCTGTCGGCCATTTCACCACGGTAATATTCAGTGATGGCAACCTGATTCGGGCCCATACCGTCGCCAATGAAATAGAATATATATTTAGCCTGCTGAGCCGAGAGAGTGAGACCCGAAGCGGCTGCCGCTAATGTCAGGAGCAGTTTTCGTATTTTCATGGTTGAAAAACTTGTTAAGGTATTGATTATTTATGCCGGTCGATGATGAACCGGAATATTGACATGAAAGGATCGATGGATGGATTGTCAGCTCCGAAAGTATCAGAGAGTATGCCGATAGCTTCCTTATGAAGTCTTTCCATAACGGAATAGGCATATTCTATTCCACCCTCGGCCTTGGCATAACTGTAGAGATTTTCGATGCCATCTTCGTCGATTCCATCCTCAGCCAGCGCGAGAGTGACCATTTCCTGCTGCAGCCGGGGGTCGGTTGAGTCCCCCCGGGTGAGGGCATGGAGTAGCGGCAGGGTTATCTTGCCTTCGCGGATGTCATTGGCAGTCGGTTTGCCTATGGTGCCTGCTTCGGCAGGGAAATAGTCGAATATATCGTCGCGGATCTGGAAGCAGAGGCCGAGCAATTCGGCATAGCGACGCATGGCCGCGAGGCGCGGATCGGCAGCTTCAATTCCTACAGCGTAGGCACCTATCTCCACACACGACACGAACAATGAGGCTGTCTTCTGATTGATGATGCTGAAGTAGGCCTCTTCCGACAGCTTATGCCCCCGGGCATTATAGATCTGGTCGAGCTCGCCGAGAGAGAGCACCCGTCCAAGCAGGGTGAGAGATGCAACGATGCGGATATCGCCTGTAGATACTGCCTGCGATAAGGCACCCGCCTCAAAGAAGTCACCGACAAGAACAGCGATGTGATTGTCCCACACTGCATTTATGGTGGGAACGCCACGGCGAATCCTGGAGTCATCGACCACGTCGTCATGGATGAGCGATGCGTTGTGAAGCATCTCCACGGCCGATGCCGATGCAATGACATTGTCGGTGACGGTGCCGAACAGACGTGCGGTAAGGATGACCAGTATCGGCCGGATAAGTTTACCTTTGGATCTCAGATATGACTCAACCACTGCGTTAAGCAGCGGATTAGATGACGAATTAAGGGTATGATGGATTGCCTCGTGCAGCCGCGCGAGCTCCGGAGCAATGCTTTCCTTTATGTCATCGTAGATATTGGTGCTCATTTAGGGTACAAAGGTAGTAAATATCGGCCGAATACAGAGACCTCAGACAATTATTTCTTTGACTTGAGGTGTGAGAAATAGTAGTCGAGCACGTCGCGCGCGGCTGTGAAGGAGCTCTGGAGGCTTCCGAGAACGCGCCGCTCCTTTTCTTCGAGCATTTCCTTAACTCCCGGATCATTGTAGAAACATGAGCGCAGACGGTCGTCGATTGTCTCATACATCCAGTAGCGGGCCTGATTATCGCGGCGCTCCTTGAAGTAGCCGTTGGCTTTTACAAAGGCGAAGTAGCGGTCGATCATATCCCACACTTCCGGGATGCCGAGCTCAAAGTAGCCTGAGTAGGTGATAACTTCGGGAGTCCAACCGGAGGGTGGGGTGGGAAACAGGCGTAGTGCCGATTTGAACTGCGCCTGTGCCAGACGTGCGCGCTCCACGTTGTCGCCATCAGCCTTGTTGATGACAATTCCGTCGGCCATCTCCATGATACCTCTCTTGATGCCCTGGAGCTCATCGCCTGTTCCGGCAAGCTGGATCAGAAGGAAAAAGTCTACCATAGAGTGAACGGCTGTCTCACTCTGTCCCACTCCGACAGTCTCTACAAAGATATTATTATAACCGGCTGCCTCGCAGAGCACGATGGTTTCACGGGTTTTACGGGCAACACCTCCGAGTGAGCCGGCCGAGGGACTGGGACGGATGAAAGCATCGGGATGGATGGATAGCTTCTCCATACGGGTCTTGTCGCCGAGGATGCTGCCCTTTGTACGCTCGCTTGACGGATCGATAGCGAGGACGGCCAGTTTACCGCCCTCTTTAAGTACATGGAGTCCGAACACGTCGATACTCGTGCTCTTGCCGGCTCCGGGCACACCGGTTATGCCGATTCTGCGCGAGTTGCCGGAGTAGGGGAGACATTTCTCTATCACTTCCTGGGCTATGACCTGATGATCCTGCGATAGGCTCTCTACCAGTGTCACTGCACGGGAGAGCATCGTCACGTCGCCTTTGAGAATACCGTCGACAAGCTCTCCGGCGGTGGGCAGGGGCTTGCGTTTACGTCGCTTCGCAAGATATGGGTTGACACTCGGGGGCTGGACTACGCCTGAATTGACGGTGAGTCCTATATATTGGCTATCGTTTTCGGGATGTTCCATGTTTTTGTGAGGTATAAGATTGGGTGAGGCTTCAGCGCGATTGCAACTGGCCGTTTATGTTAATCTCGAGTGTAGTGTTGAGGGGAGTATTGGATATGACGGAGACTCGTGCACGCAGATCGGTTGTGCCTGCAGGGAGGTCGGCCGGGATAAGGCTTATTTCAAGTTCAATATCCTTGCCCGGTGCAATGGGTTTTTCGGGTGTCTTGACAATGATGCCGGGAGTCATGGAATAGGCTCGCCTGATAATGAGAGGCTGCAACCCTTCGTTGATCATTCTCACTTTCCTCTTGATGGCTTTTCGTGATTCAGGATCTATATCTGTACCGAAATCCACTTTTGCGTCAGGGATAGTGAGATATGCCGCATTGTCGACATCGTCGGCCGTCATTGGCGGAAACTCTTCAAAAAGAAGGATAGTCAGAGGAATGTCCTGAGAGATTTCGGGATGCGCAGCCGAAGACACCGTCATGGTGTCGACAGTTATACCGAGCTGTCCGATCTGAGGCCCGTCGGCCACCAGAGAGATGACAAATTTCTCTCCCGGCCCGACTGTGTCGGGGGAGACAGCGGCCGTCACGAAAGCGGGCACGCGGGTCACGGTCGGGATTATGTTTGAAGCAGTCGTGTTGATGCCGCGGAGTGTGGCCGTGACGCTGCGGTCTTCGCGAGTATTGCCAAATGAAACTGTTTTATCCGAAATGCGGTATTCTTTGCCTACTTCATAGGGATAAGTTGCCAACATTCTTCTGGTACTACTGATCACCGTGCCCTTGATATGGAAATTGGCGTGATAACCCGGAATGGTGCCAATTGAGATTTTCTTATCAAATGCGCCGGGGCGTCCGGCCGGATCGTAGACCACGGTGAGGGTGATGGAGTCGCCGGGAGCTATGACTTTCTTGTCTGATGTTGGCTGGGTGCATCCGCATGATGCGTTGATATATACAATCGATGCGGTGTCGGGGCCAAGGTTGATTCCCTTGAAATAGCAGGTAACCTTGCCTACATCTTCGTTGAAGGCACCGAAGTCATGGACTTCGGTGTCCCATTTGAAGCTGACTTTGCCTTCATTGGCTGCAAAGAGCCGTAAGTGGACAATGACCGCAAGAAGGATTATGGCGGAGATGAGTCTTGTCATGTGCATAATGGTCTGAATTATCAGTCGGGAATAATGCTGCCGGAAAATCTAAGGCGTGTCTTCTCGCGTTTGTTGCCGACCATAAGGGTTACCGTGACCTGCCGCTTGAACTCGCCTTTGAAGCGGGAAGGGTCGAAAGTGATGGTGATGGTTCCTTTCTCATTAGCGGCTACCGGTTTCTTAGGAAACGAGGGAACGGTGCAGCCGCATCCACCATTTGTCACAGAGATTATGGCAACAGGCTCAGATGATGTATTGACAAATGTGTATTCGGCCTTCACTTTGCCGCCCGATGCATGGATTGTGCCGAAATCATGTTGGGTCTCATTCCATTCAATACGGTCGTTGTCGGGCGAAGCGGCCATGACTGCGCCTATCGAGAGGATGACGGAAAGAAGGATGCTGATGATCTGCTTCATTTTTATATGGAGAGAAAAGTGTTAGGAATTAATCAGTGTAGTCATACTTAAGCTCATACGAATTGATTATGAGCAGCGATCCGGCGCCTCCAGTAAAGTAATCACCATATTTTGAGGCGGAGGCCACAATAAGGATATATTTTGGAGTGCGTGAGGTAGAGACATAGTTGATAGGTATGTCGACTGTAGTGAGATCCGGTATCTCCACTCCCGACTGGAATCGTCCGTAGCCAACAACCTCGGGGCCGTTTTCGTCAAAGAGATGACGGTCCGACGGTTTTGTGCGGATCTCGAAGGGCTCATCCGAGTCGATAAGGGCACACCACACTACACATGTGTCTGGACGTCCCTTGAGGTAAGAGAAATCGCTTGACGAATGTGAGATTTCCTTGGGAGTATATTTGAGCGTTGCCCGGAGATAGGTGGGGCGCTGGGTAAACGGACGTCCGAACGAAAGCACACCGTTTGTCCCGTCGGTGCGTACATAGCTGCCGGCAAACAGATTTCCGGCTGCGAGTTTGCCGAGCATCCCGATGCCAACAAAGCGCGTCTCGAGAGAGGCTCCGGAATAACCGGTCGGGGAAGAAGGATCGGCCAACGGGGTAGTGTTGCTGTCGCCGAGGGTCGTTGCACCCTTGTTGCCCGTTCCCCAGAATGGGTCTCCGTCTTTGGCCCACGGACACCAGATCTTTCCGTCAAGCCACCACTGGGTGAAATCACTGTTAGGAGCCTGTAGGGCTGCTCCGGTGGTGAAGAATATGCCGTGAGAGGCAACTCCGGTTGCCACATCGACCGCACGGGCAATATATGTGGTCAGCGGGTCGAGATGCAACAGTCGGCACACAATCTCACCGTTGTCACCTGTAGTCACCCAATTGTCGGGTGCGACATTCCATGGAGAGCTTGACTCAGCCTTCTGATATTCAAACCGGCATTTAGAGCCTTCCTTGACCGATGCCCTCAGCCATGCCACGCATGTCCACGGATCAACAGCCGTCAGATCAACCGCCAGATCGGAAGTGGTGATGGTGATGGTCCAGTCGGTAGTCACGCCATATTCATTTACTTTTACTGTTATCGGCGACGAGAAATCGGTCTTAGCACCCAGAAGGGCAGGGGTGTAGGAGGCATTGACGCCACCGAGTTTAAGCTCAGTTACAGTCAGGGCCTTGATGTCTGTCGATGTGGAAACGACAGCCGACACCGTGTGTGCATCAGGATCGATATTGGCCGGGCCTATCTGCCCGTCGACCGCGAACGAATATGTCACGTTGCGGGTTGCTGTGATGACCCAGTCATATTCGCGATAGACTTTAAGTGTGAGCGTGAGCGGAGATGTAAGGTCAATGCCCTTTGTGATGACTGTGGTGTCAGTTACAAGCCGTGCATCCGGTGCAAGTGTAAAGCGGGTTACACGGAGCGATGCGGGATTGACCGAATCGTTGATCGAGAGGCTCACGGTGCGTTTCAGGGTGTCGATCAGGGCGGCTCGTGTCTGACCCTCCACTTCAAATGCGGTTATGTTGGCCTGAATGTTGGGATAAGGGATGTCATCGTCGGAGAGACATGATGAGAGAATGATGCACGGAAGTGCAAATATGGCCGTCAGGCGGGAGATGAGTTTCATATATTTACGCCAAGTCCAAAGTTGATGTTGAATATATTGAAGCGGAAGTTGGCTCCCGAGGAAAATCTGGAGCCATGCTCGGTCATATCGGTGGTCTGGCGTTCGTTGCGCAGTCTGAGACCGAAAACACCGAATGAAACGTTGAAATTGACATTATCCATGATGAAGACACACACACCGGGCGAGAAATTGAGCGAAACTTCAGTGCTGTTTGTGCGGGTGTCGCGCGGAACCTGATTGTATGACCTTATGAAGCGTGACGTGCCTGAGGCGAATGAAAGATCTACCTCATTGAACACGGCGAAGCGCTTCATAGTGCCGAGACCGACATAGTTGCGGTAGAAGATGCCGATGGCATAGTCGGTCGACACATAGCTTACGTCCTTGATGTCAAACGACAGATCGTCGCCGAAATCCATTGCGAGACGTCCGAGATTGCCGTCTCTGCGGGTATAGGCCAGTTTGACACCGAGAGCCTGGTTATTGCGAACAAAGTAGCTCACCGATGGCTTTATCGAGTATTGTTTTCCTCCGAAGTTGAGATCCTTCAGAAACGAAAGCAGCTGAACATCCTCGGAATCAAACTCGCTGTAGGAGGCAGTGAGACCAAACGACCATTGTCCTTTCGGGATAAAGAGATAGTTGAAAAGGCCGCGGTCAAAGCGCCCGTAGTTTCGCTCTTGGATTACGATAGGCACTGTATCGTTTCCGATGACGACCATCTCGGAGGGGGGAGGTACCTCGCCAAGTTTCTTGCGCCGGATCAGGGTGTCGGGCGATTCGGATTCAGCGAATACCGGGAAAGAGAAGAGGAGCAGCAGGAGCGGGGTGAGAATACGTATGAACATGGCGCGGATGAATTAAAGGTAGAACGCCACCCCGAAAGAGATGGAAAAAAGATTTACTTTGAAATTGGCTTGTTTGGACTTGCGGTTGGCCACATAGACATGATCCGTAGTGGATCGTGTGTGAGTGTAGCCGAAGCCAAGAACGCCAACATTGACCTCGATAGCCGAATAATTGGAGAGGAACATCACGAAGCCAGGCGACAGCCCGATTGAAGTCTGGAAATTCCGCTCGAATGTACCTGTCAGGTCGTCGCCGGAGCCATTTATGATCTTTGACTCTCCGCCTCCGAGTTTCAGCTGCATCTCGTTGAACAGACCGAACCGGGTTGAGTTGCCGAGCGAGATATAATATCTGAGGGCAGCCGTGGCGAAGTAGTTGCTCGAAAGCTGTCGGAGATTGTCGATATCATAGTCGGTTTCGGAATCAATTATCACATTGCCGCTCTCAAGATTAGCCATAGTCCGCTCGTATGAAAACTTTCCGCCGGCGGCCAGATTATCCTTGAAAGCAAACATCAGCATAGGGCTCACCTTAAATGAATAGGCATCGCCGTTGAGGTTTTCGATGATCAGAAATTGGTAGTTCTTCTGATTGCTCTGAGAGTAGTTGACCGATACCCCCGTGATCCACTGTCCTTTTGGAATGAAGGTTATCCGTTCGAGACCTCTTTTGAAAGTTTCCTGGCCCGACATCCCGACGGGGAAAGCCGAGGCTATGGCCACGAGGATCAGAAGCAGTATTTGACGATTGATCGACACTTAGATTCTGGTGTTAGTTGAAACAATACTTAATAACTGAGAGAAATATTATCGAGCCAGAGCGAGCTACCGCGGGAGGTGGAGGTAGCAGGGTTGGGCAGGACAATTATTGATTGCGATTCGGCGGCTATGTCGCCGATGGCATCGGAGGGAGCGAAATGGAGGCGTATAGAGGTTGCTTTAGTGCCGAAGCGATTATATGAGAGGGGTATGGAGAAAGCAGTGTAGGAGAGGACTACGGGCAGATGAAGCTCGCCGGAGGCAAGCACTATCTCCACACCATCAACTTCGCCGATCACCTCCACCCGGGCCAGAGCTGTTGCCCTCGGATTGGCCTCCGTTGCCACGAACTTATAAAACCCGTTGACGGCTGCCGGACGCGAGTTGAATTTCAGGCCCTCGTTATAGTGCTCTGTGTTGCTTGCGGAGTCGAATGAATATGATCCGAGGAACAGTCGGCCGGCAGCCTTGGAGTAGCCCGACGGAATATTGCAACTATACGGGGTGTAGGGATAAGCGGTCTGAAGATAGTCGGGGATCGGAGCGCCATCGATATCATAGCCCACACAGTCGAGCCTTACGGCATAGGAGCCCGAATAAGCATCCTCAACAGTGTAGGTGGAGGGAGCCATATACCATGTATTATGATTTTTGGCCGACATACAGAATGTCTTGTTGTTGACTGTTGCCCATCGCTGCGGAGTCATGAGGTCAAACGAAGTATGATTCTGAAGATTGTAGATCTCAACCGTGTTCTGCGAATATCTGCCTCCCGAGAGCATCTCCTTATATTTGATGCCGCCGAACTGAACATCCTCGAAGTCGGAATTCGGGATCTGAGAGGCTGCCTCGGTCTGGAAGCTGACCATATCGGAGAAGTCATCGGACGAGGAGGGGTTTGCATGGATAGATGAGAGTATCCGGTAGTTGGTGGCGGCCTCAAGTCCCGAGATTACTACCCTCCCTTCATCGGGGAATCTCTCGATCATCTGTATGCGTTCATAAGATTTCGGATCGGAGCTCTTCCCCGCGCGGTAAAACTGGATAGACGATGCAACTATCCTGTTGAGAGCCGGAGATTCGGTGATGATGCGGATATCGGCATGGAGAGCGAACGGATCAATCTCGATCCTGTATGCCGGTGCCGAACGTCCGACAGTGAATGAGCTTATCTCCGTACCACAGAAGCGAAGCCGGCATGTAAGCTCCTCACGGCCTTCGGGCACCGTAAACGTTACGTCCCAACGTCCGGCACTTACATTTACCAAAGAGTCTATTTTCAGCCCGCTCCACAATCCCGATGATGGGTCGAAAACTTCAACCTGAAGATTGTCTTTAAGATATTGAGATGTGGAGGAGAGTGTGACGGTTGCCTTGTCTATGCCGATCATGGCTTTTGACACCGATTCAACCTTTATGTCTACCGGCACTACCTCCACCGAAAGGACGACGGGATCTGACACAAGTCCGGAATTGTCAACCGCTAAGAGAGAGAATGTCGACGGATAAGCACCATCTACATAACGCAGATGGGAAACGACATCGGTCAGGTCTACTGTGGCATCTTTGACTGCCCCCGTCTTGAGGCCTTCCAACCTTATACTATAGAACTTGAGCGAATCAAGCTGAGTCGGTGACAGGTTGAGAAGATCAATCTCGGATGCGAAAGTTGATCCCAGCGTGGGTGCTATTGCCGTCAGGAAAAGATGTGAAAGCGAGGAGGATGTGACGGCAACTTTCAGAGGGCTGGAGGGTGTTGCCCCTTCATGGAGCCTTAAAGGAATGCCTGATGTGAAGCCCGATGACACAAGAGTGGGAGCCGATGCTGCCAGAAATTCGGGGGTGAGACGGACGGTATTGCTTTCGCCGTCGGCAGATGTTGCTCTGATGGAGATGATCCCATCATTATCCACGGTGGCTGATAATGAAATCCGGTAGTAAGTGGCGGCTCGTGTTCCGAATATGTTGATTATATTGAATTTAACTACTCTGGAGTCAAGAGTTAGGGACAGCAGGACCGAAATATCTCCCGGTCGGAGAAAGAGCGGTCCGTTGTCAGCCGGAGTATAGTTGCAGTAGAGGCCGTAGTGGGAATGAACGATGGCAAAGGGATTGCCACAGAGATCCGTAATGGAATGATCAAACCTGATATCCATCAGAGTGTTTGACAGGGAGGCATTGATGGTGACCTGAGTAGTCTCGCCGTTCTTGACTATTGCCGAAGTCTCTCCTGCAAAATAAGGAGTTTTAAAACCCTCCGCGCCCGACGATCCTGCAATCGCTTTCAAGGTGTAGGCACCCGGCAGCAGACGTTCTACTCCTCCCATTGGATTAACGCCTGTCCAGAGCGCGCTCGTACCTTCCGTGTCGGTAATAATGATATCGAAATCCGAAGGATCGGGAAGCGACAGTGCTGAATTGTCGATGGTGAAGCTGCCGACGGGGGTCACGTTCATGTCCGGAACCACGGTGACATCAATTATGCCTGATCCGAGCCCGATATTCGTCTTATCGTCTGAGCACGAAACCGATGCTACGGCAAATAGCAGACATGTAAGGTATGACAATATATGTTTTGTCACGTGAGTCATATAATCTCAAGATTTGCGGCTAAACGTTGGCGTACGACTTCATACATCATGACACCTGCGGCAACTGAAACATTCAGCGACGCAATATGTCCGAGCATAGGGATTGAGGCGAAAGCATCACAGACACGGAGCACGTCGAGCGAGATGCCTGTGTCCTCAGAACCCATCACGAGAGCAATAGGGGCATCGGTATAGTTGATTGTGGTGTAATTAATGTCGGCTTTCTCCGTCACGGCAACCAGACGGTAACCATTGTCCTTGAGGTATTTGGCTGCTCCGAGAATAGAACGCTCGCGGCACACCGGGAGGCGAAGGAGTGCCCCTGCCGAGGTCTTTACGGCATCACCTCCGACCGAAACACTACCGTGCTCGGGTATGATGATAGCGTCGGCACCGGCAGCTTCGGCAGTGCGGGCGATGGCTCCGAAATTGCGGACATCGGTTATGCCGTCGAGAAGAATGACAAAGGGAAGGACCCCATCTTCATATAGCTCGGCAGTAAGGTGGTCGAGACGGTGATAGGTAATGGGCGAGAGGATTGCCAGCACGCCCTGATGATTCTTTCGGGTGATGCGCTCGATTTTTTCAACCGGGACACGCTGGACAAGAATGTGATAGCGGCGCGCACATTCAAACAGTTCCTTGGCATTTTCGGCCTGGATATCTTTCTTGACGAGAACTTTATCTATGTCGCGGCCCGCTTCAATTGCTTCAATAACAGCGCGGATGCCGAATATGTAGTCGTTGCGATCCAAAATGTCTAAGTTTTAATGATGATAATGTTTCAGGGATTGAGAAGTGCTTGGGCGGCAGCGCGGGCCGATGGACTGGTTGAGTCACCCGAAAGCATGAGTGCAAGTTCGCTGATACGTTCTTCAGCGCTCAGTTCGATTATGCGGGTGTGGGTAGAGGTTTCGTCGTCGTATTTAAACACCTTGAAGTGAGCAACTCCTTTGGCGGCAACCTGAGGCAGATGAGTGATGACGATGACCTGAATCGAGCGGGCAATCTCTTCCATCATAATGCCCATACGGTTAGCGACATCGCCGGAGACACCGGTATCTACCTCGTCGAATATGATTGACGGAAGCTCCATTCTGTCGGCTATAATTGACTTGATCGAGAGCATGAGGCGTGAGATCTCACCTCCCGATGCGGCGCCGCCGACAGGCATCAATGGCTGATTCTTATTGAAAGCGAAGCGGAAAACAACCTGATCGGCTCCGGTGGCCGACATGGTCTGGGCCGGCTCAACAGCTATCTCGCACTGGAGATTGCTCATGCCGAGCGGACGCGCACGCTTGAGAAGCGCTTCGGTGAATAATAGGGCGGCTTCGCGACGCGATTTTGTGAGATTGGCCGCGCTCTCCCGGGCAAGGCTCATGGCACGCCGGGCTTCGCGTTCAAGGGATGCAAGAGTGGTGTCGCTGTTGTCCAGATCATTGAGTCGTTTAGCCAGTCGGTCGCGTATAGCCATGAGCGCCTCGACCGTGTCGACATGATGGCGTCGCTGGAGTGAGTATATTGCCGAAAGACGCTCCTCGATGGCTTCCAGCTCTGAAGGATCTGCATCAAGAGAAGACTCGGCTACCGACAGTGAGTGGGCTATATCCTTGAGCTCGATCCGGATGCTCTCGATTCTGGCCGGGATGTCGTCGTCCTCGTCGAGGGCCGCTTCTGCTCTTGAGGCGGCATCAGATGCTTCGTCGAGCCTGTCGATTGCCGAATTATGGTCGTTTTCGATACTGTTGAGGGCGATGCGGAGAGCCTCCTTGACATCTGTCATGTTTGAGAGAAGATCCCGGCGGTTTTCAAGCTCCTCCTGCTCGGCTGGATCGTCAAGACGCAGTTCTTCGAGCTGTTCAAGCTGGAAGCGGGTATACTCCTCATCCTCGCGTGAGCGCTCCGTGCGCTGCCGGGCTGCTTTGAGAGCCCGGGCGGCATCCCGGAATGCCTCGAAGCACCGACGATGCTCGGCAAGCAGGGCTGCATTGCCGGCTATAGTGTCGATCACCTCCATCTGGAAAGTGGGCTGGGCAAGCAGCTGATTCTGATGCTGCGAGTGGATGTCGACAAGCCTCTCAGCCACTTCGGCAAGTTTGGTCAATGGCACCGGCGAGTCGTTGACAAAGGCCCTTGATCGACCCGAAGGACTGATCTCGCGACGCAAAATGCAATGGTCGGCATCCCAATCAATATCATTTGCCTCACACAATTCCTTAAGACGCGGATGATTGCGGGCATCAAACGAGGCTTCGATAACTGATTTACGGTCGGCTTGTCTGACGGCCTTGGTGTCGGCGCGTCCACCGAGTATGAGGGATAGAGCACCGAGGATTATGGATTTGCCGGCACCAGTCTCACCGGTAATAATATTGAGACCCGGGTGGAAAGCAATGTCTATGCTGTCGATCAGCGCATAGTTGGATATATGAAGTGATTCGAGCATGGATATTTATCTGTTTTTTGAGTCAGACGGGTTCTTTATCTCATTGATCCGCTCCATATCGGTAGGATATAGATTCAGTAGCAGGGTGGCTACATTGTCTCTCTCTGATTGAGGAGCCTTGGAGTAGATATTGACAAGCTCATCGAGTTTCGTGTCGCGAAAAATGGTGAGTGCAACGCTCATTGGGTCGGCATCATTGATCTTGACAAGGGCTTCGAGTGAATTGGTTATGGTTTCTCGGCCTTTGTCGGGACTTGTCACCATCTCGTCAAGACCTTTACGGTGATAGTTATAGTAGAGGTCGCGGATAGGGGAGGTGCCCGGATCGGTAAATGCTGCAAGAACAGCCGCGCGGTTACGGTTGTCTTCAAAGGTGCGCCAACCTACTTCGCCGCTGCTCTGGGCTTTCTGAACCAGAGTCGAGAGCCGCGAGAAAAACTGGTCACCTCCACGGGGTGAGAAACTATCGAAATCGACAGCCAGAATCAGATTTGCATAATAGTCGAGGAGGGCGTTAAGATTGGTCTCGGGTTCCATCTCGTTGTAGACAAGCTGCTGTCCTATCCTATAGTCAAATTCGATCTTGTTATCCCTAAGATTGAGCAGGTTGGAGGTGTATGTGCTGTTGAACACGGGTCGTGAGGACTGCACGGTGAGTTCCCCCTTTATATGGTCGTCGGCATATTCCGAGACCGTAAGCATAATCCGACATTCGATGCGCTCGTTTGGGGCTATCTGGGCACCGGAGAAGCGAGTGGCGTTAAGGTAATCGTCCATCGCTTCACGAAGTGCATTGAAGACATCCTTGTTGGTGCCCTGAATCATGTCGGTGTTTATCTCCACAGTTGCCTTGAGTTCCTGCGCCCGGACGGTCAGGAAGCTCACTAATATAAGCAGTATGGAGATAAGTCGAGTCATCAGCAGTTAGGGTGGGAGGCAAGAAGATTTTCGATGGCGTCGAGTATGTCGGCCGCTACCTCACGCTTACTTTTAAGCGGGTATTCAGCAGCAGATCCCGACGCTGCATCAATAATTGTGATCTTGTTGGTGTCGGTGGCAAATCCGGCTCCGGGGTCGGCAAGGGAGTTGACCACAATCATATCGAGATTTTTGGAGCGCAATTTGTGGCGTCCGTTAGCCTCGGCATCATCTGTTTCGAGAGCAAACCCCACAAGAGTCTGTTCGGGACGCTTCAGCGCACCGAGATGAGCCGCGATGTCAGGGTTTTTGATGAGCTGTAAGGTCGGCGTATCTTCGCTTTTCTCGCGTTTGATTTTGTGTGTGGCAGGGTTGGCGGGGGCATAGTCAGCCACGGCAGCACTCAAAATCACAATATCGGCTGAGTCGAAGCGGGCGGATGTCTCGGCCAGCATCTCCTTTGCCGATTCGACCTGGACCACCTTGACAGCTTTCTTGTCGGATGGAGAGACTGAGACTGGACCGGACACTATTGTGACATCAGCGCCGCGGGCGGCCGCTTCGTCGGCCAGTGCGTAACCCATCTTTCCAGTAGAGAAATTGCCGATGAATCGGACCGGATCGATCCGCTCAAAGGTCGGACCGGCTGTGATGAGAACTTTGCGCCCGCTAAGTGTCCCCTCGCGTCGGGCGAAGAAGCGGTCGACTGTGCGGAAGATCTCTTCTGGTTCCTCCATGCGTCCTTTGCCGACAAGGTGGGATGCAAGTTCTCCTTCGGCCGGCTCGATAATGTGATTGCCGTATGATTTCAGGAGCTCTATATTCCGGATGGTTGATGGATGGGCCATCATATCGAGATCCATGGCCGGAGCTATAAACACCGGGGCTTTTGCTGACAGATATGTGGTGATGAGCATATTGTCGGCTACTCCGTTGGCCATCTTGGCGATAGAGGAGGCGGTGGCCGGTGCTATGACCATGGCGTCGGCCCAGAGGCCTATATCGACATGACTGTGCCACTCGCCGGTGTTGGCAGTGAAAAATTCACTAATTACCGGACGGCCTGAGAGAGCAGAAAGAGTGACCGGAGTGATAAACTCTTTGCCGGCAGGGGTGATGACAACCTGGACTTCTGCTCCGGCCTTGACAAAGAGCCGCAGCAGAGTGGCTGATTTGTAGGCGGCTATGCCGCCGGTTATGCCCAGAACGATGTGCTTGCCTTTAAGCATGACCTGAGCCCTCCCCGCCCTTGTGGCCGGCGGACACACGTCGACCGGCACGTATGCGGTTCATGATCGCGGTGAATGCTTTCTGGGTCGAGGCCGGGAAATCGCTTTTCATGATCCAGTCGTAGTAGCTTGGTTCTGATGCGAGTACCTCTTCTGCCAGACGGCCTTTGTGTTTTCCGAAGTTGATAACCTCACGCCCTTTGTCGTCGTAGACCAGACGTCCCATGAAATCGACAGCGCGATTCATGGCCGAAAATTCGCTCAGAGCGTCAACATCGGATCCAAGATCGGGATAGCGGTCGAGTTGGGCGAGAAGCACCTCGTAGGTGGCGCGGGTATCGTCGGTCGCCCTGTGAGCGTTTTCGAGATCGCGGTCGCAGTAGAAGCGATAGGCCGCCACGAGGGTGCGCTGCTCTTTCTTGTGAAAGATGTTCTGGACATCGATAAACTTTACGTCGGAAAAATCGAAGTCGATGCCGGCGCGACTGAATTCCTGATCAAGCAGGGGCACGTCGAAGCGAGTGGAGTTGAATCCTGCGATATCGCAACCCTTGATGAAGGCTGCGAGTTTCGGAGCTATTTCTTCAAACCGCGGTTGGCTTGCTACATCCTCGTCTGTTATGTGGTGGATGGCGGTAGCTTCTTCCGGTATATGCATACCGGGGTTGACGAGGCGGGAGTGTACGGTCTCGCTTCCGTCAGGGAAAACCTTGATAATCGAGATCTCGACAATCCGGTCGTGGGTCACGGATGTGCCGGTGGTCTCAAGATCAAAGAAAACTATTGGGCGCCGAAGTGTGAGTTTCATCGGATGGGATGCTGTCAGTCTATGATGTTCATGGGCATGAGAATCATGAGCAGATCGGTGTCGGGCTGATTCTCAGAAGGGAGGCAGATGGCCGGGCGCGAGGGATCGGCGAGCTTGACTATGACCTCCGGGGTAGATATCGTCGAGAATATTTCCTGAAGGTAGGGAGCGCCGAAACCGATTGTGAGCGGATCGCCCTGATAGTCGCAGGCCAGAGTCTCGCGGCCTGAGGTGCCGTAGCTGCTGTCCTGAGCTATGAGTGTGGCCACATTCTCGTCGAAGTGGAATCGGATGAGTCCGTTGCCGCCGTTGCCGAACACTGTCACACGACGCATGGCGTTGATAAACATCTGGCGGTCGACGGTCAGGATACGGTTGTTGTTCTGAGGAATGACGCGGTTGTAGTCAGGAAACATTCCCTTGATAAAGCGGCAGTCAAACCTGTAGGTTGCTGAGGAAAAGGTGACAGATTTCTTCGATATCGAAATATCGATGGAATCTTCTTTGCCAAATATGTTGCGGAGCACGGTGGCCGGCTTGAGGGGCAGGATAAACGAGCAGGCAGCCCCGGGAGCAATGGACTGATTTGTGTAGCGGACGAGCTTGCGGGTGTCTGTGGCCACGAAAATAATCCTGTCGGGTTTGATATCCCAGAGAATACCGGTCATCTGCGGACGAAGCTCGTCATTGCCAACGGCGAAAACTGTGTTTTCGATACCGGAGATGGCTACGGAAGCGGGACAGGTGAAGTTGATCCGGTCATTGTCTTCTTCGTCCTGCTCGGGTGCGGGATACTCGTTGCCGTCAATAGCCATGGTCTTGAACTCGCCGTTGGGATAGGCTATGACAGTTTCAAACGATTGGTCATCGATCTCGAAAGTCATTTCCTGCGGAGGCATCTCCTTGAGGAGATCAACCATGCGGTGAGCGTCGAGGCAGAAAGATCCCTCGCCTATGGCATCCATCACTTCAAGAGTGGCCACGAGAGAGTTTTCCATGTCGGAGGCACGGACGGTGAGTGTCGATCCCGACAGGGTGAAAAGGAAGTTGTTGAGGATGGTGAGCGCATTTTTTGAATTGATCACCTTACTCACTGCTGAAAGGTTGGAATAGAGGGTCTTGCTCGCAACGTTGAATTTCATAACGGAATATGGTCGTTGAGGATATTTATCGTAGAGATGATGAAGAGGCGGTTGACGCCAATTTCAACTCACAAAGTTACTAAAACAATTTGATATTTATGCCGCAGTTTCAAAAAAAGAGTCGGGCCGGCAGTCCATCAATGTGCATGATCGCGGCTCGGGCCGATGGGTTCCATGTGTAGTGTGACGATCGTCCCATTTCCGAGAAGAGCGCGGATGCGGTTTTCGGCATCAGTGGCAATGGCATGGGCGGCTTCGAGTGATAGCGATCCATCCATCTTTATGTGGGCGTCGACGGCCTTGTAAGACCCTATGTTTCGTGTTCTCAGACGATGCATATCAATTATTCCCGGAGTAGAGAGGATAGTGGCGGCAATGCGTGCCTTCTCCTCGGGAGGCAGTGCCTTTTCAAGAAGCTCGTCGATGGAAGGACGGATCAGGGTGTAGGCTGCCTTGAGTATGAAGATGCTGACTATGGCCGCGGCCAGAGGGTCGAGCACAGCCCAAGATGGACCCAGAAGAAAAGCTCCGCCGACACCCAGCAGGGTTGCAACCGATGTCAGGGCATCGGATCGGTGATGCCATGCATTGGCGAGCAGTGCAGGGGAATTGACCGATCGGGCACGCAGCCGGGTGTAATGATACAGACTCTCTTTGGCCACGATGGAAACAGCTGCCGCGATGAGGGCAATGGCTCCGGGAGTGGGGAGGGAATTGCCACGGAAAAAATTGATAGTCTTTGAAGTACCCTCGATGAGGAGAGCGACTCCCACTATGGCTAATGTCACGCCGATTATGAGTGATGCGAGTGTCTCGAATTTTGCATGCCCGTAGTCGTGATCAGCGTCGCCCGGCTTAACAGATACTTTGACAAAGGCCAGGACTATAATGTCGGAAAAGAAGTCGGAGAGAGAGTGTACGGCATCAGCTATCATTGCGGAGCTGTTGCCGATAATGCCCGCTATGAATTTGAAGACAAGCAGAAGGAGGTTGACAATGCTGCCTACTATAGTTGTGCGGTTGATAATCCGGTGTCGCTGCTCCGGCGAGATAGTTTGCTGGGACATGATCTGTGGAAATGAAGACCCGCAGCGACACGTTTGCGGCAAGATTGTCTTCAGATGGTCGCTGCGGGTTATCAGATTGGAATTAAGCGGAAGCTATTCCTCGTTTTCGTTGCGGTTCTTGGTTTTTTGTTTGTTTTTGGTGGCGGAAGATTCCACATCTTTTTCTTCCTTGAGGTCGATTTCGTTTCCGTCGCGGTCTATGACCCGATATTGCAGATAGGCGAGACTCTGGTCGGCAATGATCCGGAATTTACGTCCGAGTTCCATCCGCCAGCGACGGTAGGTCGATATGAGACCTTTCTTGAGATAGGCGTCGACAAACGGATGGACATACATGATGAAATCGCTCTGCCCAAGTTCGTCGGTCAGGTAGGCCAGTTTCTCCCGAAGAGTGTCAGTGAATAAGAGTGAAGGCTGGATAGTGCCCTTGCCGAAGCATGACGGACATTCTTCGGCAGTGGTGATGTCGAGAGCGGGGCGCACACGTTGGCGTGTTATCTGCATCAATCCGAATTTGCTTAGCGGCAGGATGTTGTGGCGGGCTCGGTCGGTCGACATGACTTCACGCATGTGTTCGTAGAGGGTCTGGCGATGTTCGGCCTTGTTCATGTCGATGAAGTCGATGACAATGATGCCGCCCATATCGCGGAGCCTGAGCTGACGGGCTATTTCGTCGGCGGCCCTCATGTTCACTTCGAGAGCGTTTGTCTCTTGATCGGGCGCTCCTTTTGATCGGTTGCCGGAATTGACGTCGATCACATGCAGGGCCTCTGTATGCTCGATAATGATGTAAGCTCCCGAGCGGAATGATACTGTCTTGCCGAAGCTGCTCTTGATCTGCTTGGTGATCGAGAAGGTGTCGAATATCGGTTCGGGCTTGTCATAGAGTTTGACAATCTCTGCGCGGTCGGGGGCTATGAGGCTCACATATTTGCGTATCTGGGCAAATACGTCGGGATCGTTAACCCAGATGCTTTCAAACGACGGGCTGAAAATGTCGCGGAGCACCGACACGATGCGGCTTTCTTCTTCAAATATGAGGGCAGGAGGGGTGGCCTTGCGGGCTTTCTCTACGGTCTCCTCCCAACATTGCAGGAGTGTCTTGAGCTCGGAATTAAGTTCGGCAACACGTTTGCCTTCGGCTGAAGTGCGGATTATGATGCTGAAGTTTTTCGGCCTGATGCTCTCCATGAGTTGCCGGAGGCGCACCTTTTCTTCAGTGGTCTTGATCTTTTGGGAGATGGAGATTTTGTCGCCGAAAGGAATAAGAACCATGTATCGGCCTGTAAACGACAGTTCGGTCGTGAGGCGGGGGCCTTTGGATGAGATCGGCTCCTTTACAATCTGTACCATTAGCTCCTGACCGGGCTTTAGTTTGTCGGAAATGGAGCCGTGCTTGTCGATGTCGGGCAGGAGCTTCATCTTCGACAGCATCGGAAGATGCTTCTTGTCGTCGAGTGTCTGGTCAAGAAAGGAGATGTAGGAGTCAAACTGAGTACCAAGATCCAGATAATGGAGGAAAGCGTCCTTTTCGTAGCCTACGTTGACAAAGGCGGCATT
>CAYWWE010000007.1:0-37319 GCA_964461785.1 uncultured Bacteroides sp. | reverse complement strand
GCCGCGTTAGGGACTTCCACCCGTTAGATTATGCCCATGTCAGGCGAACTACAGCGCCCCGGACCGTGGAGACGATCCGGGGCGCTTTGCGCTTATTGCGGGATGATGAATGGACGAGAGAGTGGTTTACTTGTCGCCACGGACTGCTGCGATACCGGGCAGGATCTTACCCTCGATAGCCTCAAGGAGAGCACCGCCACCGGTAGAAACGTAGCTTACCTGATCGGCCACGCCAAACTTGTTGACGCAGGCAACGGAGTCACCGCCACCAACGAGCGAGAATGCACCGTTGTCGGTAGCTTCAACGATAGCGTCGGCTATAGCGCGCGAACCGGCTGTGAAATTGTCGAACTCAAACACTCCGGCAGGACCGTTCCAGAGGATAGTCTTCGAGCCGCGGATGGTGTCGGCAAATGCCTTGCGGGTCTCAGGGCCGGCATCGAGACCTTCCCAACCGTCGGGGATGTCCATAACGTTGCACACCTGAGTCTTGGCGTCGTTGGAGAACGAATCGGCAGCGATGCAGTCGGTGCCGAGAACGAGATTAACGCCTTTCTCCTTGGCCTTCTTCATGATGTCGAGGGCAAGATCGAGCTTGTCGAGCTCACAGAGCGAGTCACCAACCTTGCCGCCCTGAGCCTTGGCAAAGGTATAAGTCATACCACCGCAGAGAATCAGGTTGTCAACCTTGTCCATGAGGTTTTCGATGATGCCTATCTTGGTCGAAACCTTGGAGCCGCCCATGATAGCGGTGAACGGGCGCTTGATATCCTTGAGGATATTGTCAACGGCCTGCACTTCCTTCTCCATAAGATAGCCGAGCATCTTGTTGTCGTCGTCGAAGTAGTCGGCGATAACAGCTGTTGATGCATGACGGCGATGAGCGGTGCCGAAAGCGTCGTTTACATATACATCAGCATACGAAGCCAGCTTCTTGGAGAATTCCTTCTGGCTCTCCTTCATCTGCTTCTTGGCAGCGTCGTAGCCGGGATCTTCCTTGTCGATACCAACGGGCTTGCCCTCCTCTTCGGGGTGGAAGCGGAGGTTCTCCAGGAGGAGCACTTCGCCGGGTTTGAGATCTGCGGCTGCTTCCGAAGCATCAGCACAGTCGGCAGCAAACTTCACGTCGCGACCGAGAGCCTTGGCCACAGCGTCCTTGATCTGGGCGAGGGAATATTTGGGGTTGACCTTGCCTTTGGGCTTACCCATGTGGCTCATGATGATCAGTGATCCGCCATCTTCGAGGATCTTCTTGAGGGTGGGAAGCGCACCGCGGATACGGGTATCGTCGGTGATGTTGCCGTTTTCATCGAGGGGCACATTGAAGTCAACGCGAACAATGGCCTTCTTACCGTTGAAGTTGTAATTGTCGATGTTCATTTGGATATATATGATTTGATAGTGATTATTTACGATCGGGGAGAAGCCGGCTCATCTGAGCTGCGAGCGCTTCGGCCTCACGGGCGGCGGCTTCGGCAAAATCTGCGCCCTGCGAGGCATAGATGATGCCGCGCGACGAGTTGACGAGCAGTCCGCAGTCGGCGATCATGCCATATTTGACCACCTCCTCAAGGCTTCCGCCCTGGGCGCCTACTCCGGGAACGAGGAGAAAACTCTCGGGAGCCACCTTGCGGATGTCGGCAAACATCTTGCCCTGTGTGGCACCGACCACATACATCATCTCCTCCGGGCCTGCCCATTTGGAAGACTTGAGGATGACATTTTCAAACAGGCGGCGACCGTCCTTATCCTCGGTCAGCTGGAAGTCATGCGATCCCTTGTTGGAGGTGAGGGCGAGGAGCACCACCCATTTGCCGTCGTAACCGAGGAAGGGGGTCACCGAATCCTCTCCCATGTAGGGAGCCACCGTAATGGCGTCCACTCCAAGATGCTCGAAAAAGGAGCGGGCATAGAGCTGCGACGTGTTGCCGATATCTCCGCGCTTGGCATCGGCTATGATAAACTGATCGGGATAGCGCTCACGGATATACTTAACAGTCGCCTCGAGGGCCGTCCACCCTTTGGCGCCGAGGCTCTCATAGAAAGCGAGATTGGGCTTGTAGGCCACGCAGTAAGGGGCGGTGGCATCGATTATGGCGCGGTTAAAGGCCGTAATCGGATCGTCGGGATTAGCCTCAAGAACAGCCGAAGGGATCTTGCGGATGTCGGTGTCGAGCCCCACGCAGAGAAAACTGCGCTTGGCAAATATATTGTCGATTAGTTGCTTGCGGGTCATATTCGTGAATAGATTGATGAGTAGTTGCGGGATTGATTAGCCGATCATAATGCAGCCTCCTGAAGTCGTGCGGCATTCTCGGCCACGGTGAGTTTATCTATCAGCTCCTGTATGTCGCCGTCAAGAAAGGCCTGGAGGTTATAAGCGGTATAGTTGATGCGGTGGTCGGTGATGCGCGCCTGCGGGAAGTTGTAAGTACGGATCTTGGCCGAGCGGTCGCCCGTAGAGACCAGCGACTTTCGGCGCGAGGCAATATCGTCGGTATACTTCCGGTGCTCCCTGTCATAGATAAACGACCGCAGTCGGCTCAGAGCGCGCTCCTTGTTCTTGGGTTGATCGCGTGTTTCTGTACACTCGATAAGGATTTCCTCCGTCTCGCCCGTATTCGGATTGCGCCAGTTGTAGCGCAACCTCACTCCGCTCTCAACCTTGTTGACATTCTGGCCCCCGGCACCTCCCGAGCGGAAAGTGTCCCAGCGGATCTCCCCCTCGTTGATCGTAACATCGAAAGGCTCAGCCTCGGGCAGCACGGCAACCGTGGCAGCAGAAGTGTGGACACGCCCCTGAGTCTCGGTCACGGGTACACGCTGCACCCGATGCACCCCGCTCTCATATTTGAGCGTGCCGTAGATATTTTCGCCCCCGCTTATGCGCATTATTATCTCCTTATATCCGCCCGACGCACCCTCCGAGAACGAGGACACGGACACAGTCCAGCCCTTGGCCTCGCAGTAGCGGATATACATCTTGGCGAGATCGCCGGCAAACAGAGCCGCCTCATCACCTCCCGTGCCACCCCTTATCTCCAGGATGGCATTGCGCGCGTCCTCCGGATCGGCGGGAACGAGCAGCAGCTTGATCTCCTCCTCCAGAGCCGGGAGAGCAGTCTCAGCCTCTTCGAGCTCCTCGCGCGCCATAGCCTTGAGCTCCATATCGCCATCGTTGTCGGCAATCAGTTCCTTAGCCTCGTCGATGGTCGAGAGGAGAGCGCGATAGCGATTGGTAGCCTTCACCAGCTTTTCGAGGTCAGCATACTCTTTTGTGAGCTTGACATACCGCTGCATATCAGCAACCACAGCGGGGTCAGCCACGAGAGTGGCAACCTCGTCGAAACGTGCTTCAATGCCGTCAAGACGTGAAAGAAGGCTGGGTGCGGACATGGCTATTGCTGCTGAGAGTTTTTTTCTTTCTGCAAAGATAACAAACCCCACAGATATCCGCAAGAAAGCAAGCCAAAAAAAGAAACTGTCGCGTAAAGAGGCGTTATGTGTTGAGGCGATTGTTGGTAGGATGGGGAGGGATTGAGGATTGGGAGTCCCATATATCCCACAATTCCCATTACTTCCCACGGCTCCCACAGTCTCTAAAGCGCAATCTTGCCCGTGTCATCTCTTCCCTAATTCCGCCATTTTGCAGAAAGTCGCTTTTTGCCCGCTCGATAAGCCTGACGAGTAAGTATAACTCCTGACGTATCATAGTTATACAAAGATTAGCTAACGTTTCATCGTCACGCTTGGGTGCAATGTCGCGATAAAAAGCTGAATCATTATGTATCTTACAAAAGTTTCTCACCTCAATTATCTTATCTTCCGGCCATATTTTCAGACTCCTCACACGTAGATAGTCCTCGTAATCGGCCAATAACTCATCGAAACTCGCTTTGGAAACATTAAAGAGCTTTATTTCAGTCTCTCGCGATGTCTTCGAAGCAGAAGAGCCCTCAATAATATTTTGCTTGCCACTGCGGGCAGCCTGGATCATCTGATCGACCGTACGATCGCCTTTGGAAAGGTATGTATGACAAAAGTGATACGTTATATCGTAAATACACTCTGCCTTTTTATACACTATCAGTTTACGATAATCGCCTTTCGATTTTAAAAAACTATCCTGCTTCATTTCAAAGTCATTTGGGGGCGGTTATGAAAGGTTATCCTGGTTGACACGGGTGCTCTCTTTCGTAGATATCTTTGAAGGATGTGGAAACCTGTCAGTAGGGTAATATTGGGTTGAAGAAATACTTACACATAAAAGAAGCCTCATTCATAGAGACATACAGTATCATCCGGTTTGTCTTTGTGCCTATGCTTCCGATACTCTCTAAGTTCCTCAAGGTAGCTTGCAGTTATTACACCAGATGGTAACGCTATAATAGCGACTCCAAAAAGAGAGGAAAGCATAGAAACTACTCGACCTATATCTGTAACGGGACACAAATCTCCATAGCCAACGGTAGTCAGCGTAACTGTAGCCCAGTAAAGAGCATCAAAAAATGAATGAAAGGTTTCATCTCCCGTATGGGGATTTATATGAGGTTCGGCATTGAACATTATCAGTGCCGTGATGAATATGTAGAAAAGAGCCAACATCAACACGGTTAGTAGAACATCTTTTTCTTTACTCAAAACTCTTAAGAATATGGTAATCTTGTCCGAGTATCTAAATAATTTTAGCAACCTGACTATTTTTAAGAGTCTGGTCAATCGTAGTAACTTAAATTCTGGACTTATCAAATTTAACCCCGGCAAAATTGATAAAAGGTCAATTATGGCCATCGGGGTGAAGGGATATATCACATACGAAATCCAACCTCTCTTTAGCTGAATGTCTGATATGAACCATCTAAGTATATAATCAACGATAAAAGCTGAAACCGTTATGATTTCTATAACCCTAAAGATTGGATAATCCTCGATAAACATAAGAGGAACGATGCTTGCAATAATCATAACAAGCATATACCAGTCATAAATTCTACTGGCAAACATTCCTTTTCTGTCACGATTTATAAGATCAAATATTTTTTGCTGTAACATTTCTTGTGTCAGTTAGACCGCGAAATTACTAAAAATATCTGATAATCGGAGTATTGTCACTGGACAAGCATCCTCTCAACTAAATAAGTGGGCGATGCAACCTCCCAATCCTCCCATTTTTCCCATTTGTCCCATTCCTCCCACTGCGACATTTTCCCGCCCCATTCCTCCCTCCTCTCTCTATCTTTGCCCCAAAAAACGCTATGCCTCTTCCCCAACTTTACCAACCTGCAAAAATCCGTAAGGCCATCCCGCGCCCGTCAACCCCTTGGTCCGTCAGCTTCCGCCGCTGGGCTCGTCCATTTTGTCCTTTCGTGGATCGCTTCACCCACGTCCTCGACCGACTCGAACGCCAGCGACAGACACTCCATTTCGTCCACGCCTTCATCGACCTCGCTCGGTTTCCTTCGATCAAATCACCTACCATCCTCACCGACATCGTTCTCCCGCTCTACATCCGCTGGCTTCAGCAGCGCCTATCCCCCGCAGGCACCGAGCGGCCGGCCGCCATTATTGCCCCGACCGTCCGACACGCACGTGCCATATCCCGCAACATCTGGCAATCCTCCGCCCTCTCTCCTCCAGAAATGTCATCCCTCAACTTCCTCATCTGTCACGCCTCCCACTCACCATTCTCCTTCAACCGGCTCCGTGGACTCACCTGCCACTTTGCGCTTGTAATCCACACTGACCGCCTCCGTGTACGTCACCATGCCGACCGTTACTCTCAACTCTACCGTGCAATCGCTCCCATGCTCTTTAATGGAAACGACTCCGCGCTCATCATCGTCGGCGATTCCCGCCTCCATCCCCGCCTCTCCTTTGCCCGTCAGTCTGCCTCCCCTCCTTATCCGCTTCCCATTGATTCCGTCGACGACATAATTATCCTCGCGCCACCCGACATCTACCCCATCCCACCACCCCCAATCTTCCCTATACTCCCGATACTCCTACCTCTTCCCATCACTCCCGATCCCATCCTCTGAGACGGCGGTGCTGCCCCGCCTGAAAAGTGCAGCAAAGAGTTCATTGACATAGCGTGCCGCCTCGCCTCAGGCCCGGCAGGAGAGTCACCCATCTCCCCGTGCACGTGCGCACCGGATGTTGTAACCCGGTGCACTGAAAATTTTTTACGGAATTTTTTCCGTAATTCAAATTATTTATGCTACTTTTGCCGTCGACCGTATATGGGTCACTCCGATTAAAGAAATCCATTCTTTCACTTTTTTATCCTTGCTATATGGCAACACGCAAGCTCAAAATCCGCGACCTGACACTTCGCGACGGTCAGCAGTCGCTTTTTGCGACTCGCCTCGACCAGAAAACCATCAATCGACTCCTCCCCCTCTATGAGGATGCCGGCTTCTACATCATGGAGGTATGGGGTGGCGCAGTGCCTGACTCAGTAATGCGCTATCTCGACGAATCGCCTTGGGAGCGACTCCGCATCGCATCAAAGGCCATGAAAGGCAAGAGCCTGCTGTCGGCCCTCTCGCGCGGACGCAATCTCTTCGGCTATGTCCCCTACCCCAACGAGGTGCTCCGTGGCTTCTATGAGGAGGCTATCAAGAACGGTCTGAACGTGATGCGCATTTTCGACGCCCTCAACGATATCGATAATGTAGCCGACTCGATCAAGATGATCAATGAGCTCGGAGGTATTGCCGACGGCGCAGTGTGCTACACCATCGACCCGAAAGAGGAGGCTCCCGCCGCTCCGAAGGGTCTGTTCGGTCGTCTCTTTGGCAAGAAGGCTCCGGAACCCCACAAGATCTTTACCGTTGAGTATTTTGTAGAGAAAGCCCGCCAGATGGAGGCTCTCGGCGCCAAGATCATCACTCTTAAGGATATGGCCGGCCTCGTGACTCCCTCTCGCGCCGCATCGATCATTTCGAGCCTCAAGGCAGCCGTGAAGTGCGATGTCGACTTCCACACCCACTGCACCCCGGGCTACGGTCTTGCTTCTTCCGTGATGGCTATCATCAACGGAGTCGATATCCTCGACACCAACATCTGGTGGTTTGGCGGCGGCTCGGCAGCTCCGGCCATCGAGCTCATCTACATCTTCTGCCAGCGCATGGGCATAGAGGTGGATGTCAACATGGAGGCTGTGAGCCGCATCCGCACTGAGCTGCTCGAAGCCCGCAAGGGCCTGAAGGCATTTGACCTGGCCAAGGAGATGCCTATTGATTTCGATCCCCTCACCGACGAGGTGCCCGCCAATATCCTCGCTCATTTCGATGCAGCCATCGAGGCTGCCAAGGAGGGCGACGAAGATCGTCTGCTCATGGAGTGTCACGCCATCGAAGACTATTTCCACTTCCCCAAGCCCAATGAGCTTGTGAAAAATGCAGAGGTGCCCGGCGGTATGTATTCCAACATGGTTGCCCAGCTCAAGACCCTTCAGGCCGAGGATCTGCTCGAAGACGCTATGGCACTTATCCCGAAAGTGCGCCGAGATGCCGGTCTCGTTCCGCTCGTTACCCCGACCAGCCAGATCGTAGGTCAGCAGGCCGTGCTTCTCGCCATGGACCGCCGCAAGGGCAATCCCGACTATACCCAGACCTCCAACCAGTTTGTATCGCTTGTGAAAGGCGAGTATGGCAAAACTCCCGTTCCGGTCAACCCCGAGTTCCGCGGACAGGTGACAGGCGATCCGGAGGAGCATCCCTACGATACATCCAAGTATGTGAAGCCGGCCAATCCTACTGTCGACGAGTTAGGCGGTGTGCCTCTGGCCAAGAACAACGAGGAATATCTGCTCCTTGAGCTTCTTCCTGCCGTTGCCAACAAATTCCTCCACAACAGAAGAAAAGAGGAATATGATGCAACCCATGCCGCTGAAAAAGCAGCCGAGGAAGCACGCAAGGCCGCTGAGGAAGCTGCCAAGCCCAAAGTCGATCCTATTACCGGTCCGGTTCTCGCCGCTCCCATGGGTGGCACCGTGATCAGCGTCGACGTGAAGCCCGGCGATGAAGTTAAGCTCAATCAGAAAGTGCTCGTCTACGAAGCCATGAAGATGGAAAACGACATTCTGTCCGAGCGCTCGGGCGTCGTTAAGCGCATCCTTGTTGAGCCCGGTCAGGTTATCGCCACCGGTCAGCCCATGATCGAATTCGAATAAACTCCGATATCCCCCTAATGCAACTCGGGCCTCAGGATTGTTCCTGAGGCCCGAGTCAATTTATTAGTTAAGCTGAATATGAAGTAGGGTCAGTCGCCTGCAACCTCATATTCATCCGGTGTCGAAGTATGGGGCAGAGTGCGGTTGAGCATAATGTAGCCGAGGATACCCGACAGCAGCGAACCGATGACGATACCGAGCTTAGCATGGTTGAGCAGATCCAGGCCGTGCTCGCCCATAGCGCCGAACGAGAGATTGGCAATGAAGAGACTCACGGTGAAACCGATACCGCCAAGCATCGACACAGATGCAATCATCTTCCAGTTGCTCTCGCTTGGCATTGGGGCCCAACCGAGTTTGATAGTGAGCCATGTGAAAGCAAAGATACCGGTGAACTTGCCGATCACGAGACCCAGGATGATGGCGAGCGAAACGCCCTCGATGATCGAGGCGGGATCAAGGCCGAGCAGGAAGATACCGGCATTGGCAAATGCAAAGAGAGGGATGATGAGGTAGTTGACAAGAGGATGGAGCGAGTCTTCGAGATCCTGAAGCGGAGAGATAACCTTGTCGGATGCGCTCTCGATCTCCTTGAGGCGGTTGAGACGCTCCTTGTCGAGGATAGTGCAGCGGTCGGCAAGCTGGTCATCATCCTTTTCGTCAAACTGACCTACTACCTTACGGATAACCTGAATATACTTCTTGGGTGCATAGAGAGGGGTGGCGGGAACACAGAAGGCCACAAGCACGCCGGCAATGGTGGGATGGATACCGGAGTTGAGGAAGAGGAACCACACCACAAGACCTATAAGAATATAGAACATCTTGCTCTTGACCTTGAGGTATGAGCCGAGGAGGAGCACTCCGAGCAGGATGGCTGCATACACAAGATAGATGAGCTCCATGTGTGTTGAATAGCAGGTGGCGATAACAATGATGCCGCCTATATCATCGGCCACGGCAAGTGTGGTGAGGAACACCTTGAGTGAAACCGGACAACGCGACCCGAGCATGGCGAGCACACCGATCGAGAAAGCGATATCGGTTGCCATCGGGATTGCGGCACCGCCCACATAGTCAGAACCGTAGGCACAGAGGAAGAAGATGATCACGGGAAACAGCATACCGCCGCAAGCGCCCATTATGGGCAGCAGAGCCTGCTTGATCGATGAGAGCTCGCCCACAAGCATCTCGCGCTTGATCTCAAGACCAACGGAGAAGAAGAAGATAGCCATCAGTGCATCGTTGATGAAGGCGAGAACCGACATGGGCTCTCCACTGTGGCTGAACACGTTGAAGTCGCCTACCTGGAGTCGTACTTCCTGATTCCAGAAGTCGATGTAATACTGGTTGATGCCCGGTATGTTGGCTATGATAAGAGCCAGAACCGTGGCGAGAATAAGGAGGTTGCCGCCTGAAGCATGACGCTTGATGGCCTGCGCGGCAGAGTACATGATGTGATACTTGCCGGCGGTCTGAGGTGCGGGACACTGCTCGTTATTGGCCATGATTGATTGATTTGTGTTAGATATGGTATTGTTTTTGGTTAATCGAGTTTGAGGACAGCGAGGAAGGCCTTCTGCGGCACCTCAACGGAGCCGATCTGCTTCATGCGTTTCTTGCCCTTCTTCTGCTTTTCGAGCAGTTTGCGCTTTCGCGATATATCGCCGCCGTAGCACTTGGCGGTAACATCCTTTCGCACGGCCTTGATAGTTTCTCGCGCTATGATCTTTGCTCCGATAGCAGCCTGGATAGCTATGTCGAATTGCTGGCGCGGAATGAGCTCCTTGAGCTTCTCGCACATCCGACGGCCGAAGCTGACGGCATTGTCGGCGTGAGTGAGGGTGGAGAGTGCGTCGACGCTCTCGCCGTTGAGCAGGATGTCGAGCTTCACGAGACGGCTCTCGCGGAAGTCATGCAGATGGTAGTCAAACGACGCATAGCCTTTTGATATGCTCTTGAGCTTGTCGTAGAAGTCAATCACGATCTCGCCGAGCGGCATGTCAAATATCATCTCCATTCGGTTGCCCGAGATATATTCCTGCTTGACGAGCTCGCCGCGCTTGGAGAGGCATAGGGTCATGATCGGACCGATGAACTCGGCGGCCGTGATGACCGAGGCCCTGATATACGGCTCTTCGATATGGTCGATAAGGGTGGGATCAGGCAGGCCGGAAGGGTTATGTACCTCGGTCATGACTCCCTTCTTGTCATACACCCGATATGATACATTAGGCACGGTAGTTATGACATCCATGTCAAACTCACGGCCCAGTCGCTCCTGCACTATCTCCATGTGGAGAAGACCGAGGAAGCCGCAGCGGAAACCGAATCCGAGAGCCATCGACGATTCGGGCTGGAATGTGAGCGAGGCGTCGTTGAGCTGGAGCTTTTCAAGCGAGCTGCGGAGATTCTCGAAATCTTCGGTCTCGATAGGATAAACGCCGGCAAACACCATCGGCTTGACCTCCTCAAAACCGTCAATAGCCTCATCGCAGGGACGCTCCACGTGGGTTATGGTGTCGCCTACCTTTACCTCCTTAGAGGTTTTGATGCCTGATATGATGTAACCAACATTGCCGGCCGACAGCTCCTGACGAGGCGACATATCGAGCCGGAGGATACCGATCTCGTCGGCATGATATTCCTTGCCGGTGGCCACGAACTTGACGAAGTCATCCTTCCGGATCGTGCCGTTGACGATCTTGAAATAGGCTATGATGCCACGGAAGGGGTTGAAAACAGAGTCGAAGATCAGAGCCTGAAGCGGTGCTTCGGGGTCACCCTTTGGCGCAGGGATGCGGTTGACGATAGCCTGGAGCACTTCATCCACACCCTGCCCGGTCTTGCCGCTTGCCCGGAGGATATCTTCGCGCTTGCAGCCGAGGAGCTCGATGATCTGATCCTCTACCTCCTCTGGCTTGGCGCTGTCGAGATCTATCTTATTTATCACCGGAATGATTTCAAGATCATTGTCGATGGCCATATAGAGGTTGCTTATCGTCTGGGCCTGAATGCCCTGCGATGCATCGACGATCAGGAGCGCACCCTCGCAGGCAGCGATGGAGCGGCTCACCTCGTAGGAGAAGTCAACGTGTCCCGGAGTGTCAATGAGATTGAGCGTGTATTTCTCACCGTCAAGCTCATAGTCCATCTGGATGGCATGACTCTTGATCGTGATTCCGCGCTCACGCTCGAGATCCATATCGTCGAGCACCTGAGCCTGAAGGTCCTTGCCTCCGACTGTCTTGGTATATTCGAGCAACCTGTCGGCAAGAGTGCTTTTGCCGTGGTCGATGTGGGCTATTATACAAAAATTACGGATATTTTTCATACCTCTCTTTTATGGGCGCAAAGTTACGACTTTTTTCCCACCTTGCCAACTTACATTGAATATCAGGACAGCGGCAGGGCGGGCAACAAACTTTTTTTGCTGCCCGCCCTGTATTGGATCAATCCAGATTGCCGGAGTTTTTATTTGCCGGTAAACCTGAAGATATATGGGTTTTCACCATTTGCGGGACGACGCGGCTTGATACGGTCGCCATCGATCATCCAGTATTGCGAGCCACCCAAACCGCCGTTGCGGATCGCAAAAGTGTCGGATCCGTCGGGATTGCGTTCGATTATATAGGTGTGCCATGCAGCCTCGAAAGGATTGCTTGCGTCGCTCACTGTGAATGAGCCGAGCTCATTTATATATCGGCGGTCCTTGGCATTGATGATCTGGAAACGATCTGTCTCGGGATTAAGTGACACTCGCCAGAGCTGACGGTCGGGGTTGACATCATCTTCAGTGCCCTGCCAGACTGGATTGCCCCCCTGTCCTCCTGCATCCGGATTGCCGAGGAAGCGGCCTTCAGGATCAGTGATGCGATAGATGCCGTTTTCAACGACCGGAGTGGGGAACACGTCGGTGCGATATGAATGATTGTCGCGATAGGTGGCGGTCATCTCCTTGACATGACCGGAGAGGAAAGGTTCGGCATAGAGCGATCCTACCACTGGATTGGCACTCTTGATCGTACCCTCGAAGTTGCGGCTCTCGATGCGCGAGGCTTTGTCGGTCAGGGCCGCATAGTCGAGATAGGCGTTGACAAAAGCCACAGAATCGCCGCTGAAAAGGGCCGCGTGCATATCCATAGTCTTGGCACCGCGCTGGGCGAGAAGTTTCATCGTCTCAATCCAGGGACGGATCTCCGACGTCAGGGGCATCGTATCGGCGGTGGCAAGGAGCTCGTCGGCGGCAGCTTCGGCCCGGGCAAATTCTTCGCGGAAAGCCTTCTCACCCTCGGGGGATGCTGAGACACTCAGAGCCGAACCGTATGCATCTATGAGGGCCTTAAGCTCGGGAGTCTCCTCAGTGCGGCGCAGACGATGAGTGTTCTGCCCCAGATCGACATTATATGTGCAGAATGTGCGGAAAGCCTCTTCATGACCGGGAGCCACGGCCTTGACGGCGCGTTCCCACGACTCCTGAGGGTTATATGCATCCGGATTCCAGAGGAAATCGGCCCCGCTGTAGATCGAGACGGTCGATGCTTCGGCATATTCCATCGGGTTGAGCACAAAACCGGAACACATTGCGGGGGTCTCCTTCTCGTTGCCATAGAGCGGACCCATGAGGAGATGATCGACGCAATAGTCGTTGACAGGCCAGTTGAGCCAGATGAAAGGCTTGCGCCGGATAAGGTTCTCGACCCATTCCACATCGGCAACATCGATCATGTCCACAACCGAATTACCGGTCCACATCATGCGTATCTCAGGATAAGCATCAGTGCCGAGTTTAGCAAGATACTCGCCCTTCCCGGCCCAGAGTTTGTTGTATTCCGACGGACACATAATGAGAGGTGTCACATCGGGGTGCTTCTTGACAAAGTTGTCGGTGATGTAGTTGAGATAGTCGGCCTGCAGGGAGGCATCATAATTGGAAATATCGTCGAAGAAGATCGCAAAGGAGCGGAAGCCCATGTCATACATCTGTTCGAGCTTGCGGACGGCATCATTGCGGTCTTCCTGCGACTGAATCGCATTGCCCGGGTGCATGGCCCATACAAACCAGACCTTATTGCGGGCGGCTGCTGCGGCCATCTCCTTCAGCTCGGCTGCCTTTTCCTCCGGATAGGGCTCGCGCCAACGGCTGTGATGATACGGATCATCTTTCGGGCCATAGATATAAGTGTCGAGCTTGTTGGCTCCATAAAAGTCAAACTGACGCAGACGGTCACGCTGGCTCCACGGGTTGCCGTAGAAGCCCTCTACAACGCCTCGGTTGGAGCTCCCGGGCCAGTCGGTGATCTCGACCTCAGTGAGCTCACCTCCGGCTCCGGCAATAAGCTGCAGGAGAGTCTGGACACCGTAGAATGTACCTTTGGCATCATTGCCGGCGATCACTATTTCCTTTGGAGTCACACTGAGATAATATCCTTCGGCCTTGTCGGGTATTTTAGCGGCTACACTTTTGACTGCCTTGTCGCCACGCTCGCCAACAACAATCCTTGTCTTTCCTCCCTGACGGAAGAAACGTTTGAGGGCTGCGACGGCGTCAGGATCAGCCGATTCGCCACCAACTATCTTGATGGCATCGGGTGTTGGAACGATGTTCGTGCCCCAGCTGACCGACTGAGGAAGGGGATTTACCGTGACTTCTCTGCCTGATATTGGCAAAGAAAATGTCAGAGCTATCATAGCGGCAGCTATCGGCTGCATGATTGATTTCATATCTATCGGTATTAGAAACGGGATTATTTACTTTATGACTACGCCCTGGAGCAACCGATCTGAGGGCTCCGGAGCTACAATTGGCAAAGATACAATTTTTTTCTGCAATATCAAAATCAGGATTCAGGCCCAGATGGATTCTGCTTGATTATATCAGGCACTCCGTCGAACAATCATCAGGCTCCGGCAGTTTTCTCTGTATGAATCCGGATTTATCATTTTTTTGACATGAAAATAGTAGTATTGGATGGCTATAGCCTCAATCCCGGCGACCTCTCATGGACTCGCCTCCAAGAGTTGGGAGATCTGACAGTTTACGACCGTACCGCTCCGGCTGACGTGATAGGGCGGGCAGCTGATGCGGAGATTTTGCTTACTAATAAGACGATCCTCGACCGCGAGATAATCCAATCGCTCCCCCGCCTGAAATATATAGGCGTACTCGCCACCGGTTTTAACGTGGTTGACACCTCGGCAGCCCGCGAGAGGGGAATCATAGTGACCAACATTCCTGCATACAGCACGGCATCGGTTGCCCAAATGGTGTTTGCGCTTCTGCTCGCCATCACCAACAGCGTCGAGCATTACACGGACGAAAACAGATCAGGCCGCTGGAGCCGTAATGCCGATTTCTGTTATTGGGACACACCGCTGACAGAACTCGCAGGCAAGAGATTCGGCATTATAGGATTTGGCAACATCGGCAGCAAAGTGGCTGACATAGCTCTCGCTTTCGGCATGAAAGTCATGGTCCTGTCATCCAAACCGGCCTGCTCACTTCCGGCCGGAGTAGAAAAGGCCGATAGTCTTGACCGGCTGCTGCAGGAGAGCGATGTCGTGTCGCTTCACTGTCCTCTAACTGACTCGACCAGACAGATGATCAACTCATCAACGCTGGCAAGGATGAAACCTACAGCTATATTGATCAATACGGGGCGCGGCGCTCTCGTAGATGAAACTGCTCTCGCCGATGCGCTTAACCGGGGAGCACTGCGTGCCGCCGGAGTTGATGTCCTTTCAAGTGAGCCTCCTACACCCGACAATCCTCTCCTTCTTGCCAGAAACTGTTACATCACTCCGCATCTCGGCTGGGCAACAATCGAAGCGCGCAAGCGACTTATGGATATTGCCGTGGCCAATGTCGCCAACTTCATTGAAGGGACTCCGACCAACGTAGTGAACTAACGGCGGGAGTGAAGGATAACATAAAGGATCACGGGAACACCGATCACCGGCGTAAGAGCGTTGATCGGGATGACCGTGTTTTCCGGAATAGTGCTCGCGACATTACATCCCAGACATAAGATTGCTCCGGCCAGCATGGTTGCCGGGATAAGGATCCAGTGATTGTCGGTGCGGAACATCATCCTCGCAATGTGGGGAACGGCCAGACCGACAAACGCAATAGGGCCGCAAAATGCAGTGATGACGGCAGTGAGAACTCCGGTTGAGAGGAGGAGGATGTTGCGGACCCGCTTGACATTTATCCCGAGGTTTGCAGCATAATTGTCGCCGAGCAGCAGTAGATTGAGCGGCTTGGCGAGCAGAAGCGACACAGTGAGCCCCACCATAGAGAGAACGGCAAACCACGGTAACTGACTCATCGACACATCGCCGAAGGTACCCATCCCCCACAAGACATAGCTTTGCAGCCCCTGAGCGGTAGAGAGGGATGAAAGAAGCGTGGTGACTGAACTCGTCAGGTAGCCGATAAGGATGCCCGTGATCAACAGCATCAGGTTGCTCCTCACCATAGCCGATAATCCGATGAGCACGCTCATGATAAGCAGGCTTCCGGCAAGAGCGCCGACAAGCACCGCCGCATAGCCGCCCCACGCGAGGGAACCGAAGCTGATCGACCCTCCGAGAAGCAGCATGACCAATGCCACACCAAGACTCGCGCCCGAGCTGATGCCGAGGATCGACGGCCCTGCCAGCGGATTGCGGAACGCTGTCTGAAGCAACAGACCCGTCACCGCAAGTCCCGCACCTCCGAGGGCGGCGGTCACGGCCTGAGGCACACGGCTGTTGACGACAATGAAACGCAACGCCTCATTTCCGGTATTGCCGGCGAGGGCAGCCACAACTTCTTCCGCCGGTATATGGATTGCGCCGAAAAAGATATTGGCTACAAAAAGCAGGGCCGCAACCACACCCAGGATAATGAACCGTATCACTCGATTTTCTTAAAATATGACTTGGGTTCCGAAGGCAGCTCGGCCTCCGGGTGAAATATTGATATGAGGCATGCAAGCAGCCAGTGGGGATGGAAAGCCACATCCTCGAATATCCGTGACTCCGACGAGTCGCTGCCATAAACCATCCCGTCACGATAGGCCTTGAACTTGGTATAAAGCTCCTTGTCAGCGGCAAGCGACTTATATGTCACCGGGGTATAGGCAAAACGGATGAGCCATATATCGGCATCTCCAGCCTCATAAAGCACTTTCTCAGGACTGAGCGACAGACTGCCTGCCGCATCGACACCGCCAAACGGATTGACGGCTCCGGCATCCTCAATCAGACGTCCCGTAGTGGAGCTCCCCGCAGGGAGATTCCATGTCTGGCCATAGATACGGTCAAACAAAACCTTGGGCCGGTCGGTTGTGGCGGCCGCAATCTCCTTCAGCTCCTTGTATTGCCTCTCAGTCTCGGCAAACAGCGAATCGGCACGGGCACTGTTGCCGTAGAGCCTCCCGTAAAACTTCATCCACTCGGCTCGGGCAAGAGGCGAATTTTCCATATAATCCGCACACTCTATCACAGGAATACCAATCTGATCGAGTTTGCCGTTACCGGTCGAATTCTCGAAGGGAGAAATCAGCACAGCACCGGGAGCCGACTGAATGATGCGCTCGATATTCGGAGCCATACTGCTGCCGCAATCGGCTATCAAGCCGCTGTCGATCCTGGCGTGAAGCATGGGATCATAAATATACTCGGCATCGCACACACCGGTGATGGCTTCGGGTGCGCCAAGCTCCTTGATCAGTCCCGCATGGATCGAGGAGTAGACAATCGAACTCCTCAAGGGGACCTTCACGATCTGGTCGCGCTCATACCCCGCCGGAGCCTCGGCATCCTCCTGAAGCAGCACATAAGTCTGGAGGGTTTTCAGGGTATCCCACGGATTGCGGATCCGCGCTATTGTGTAGCCGTCATGCTCCTCCATAGCGAGATTTACCGCATAGTCAAATTTCACCTTCCTACCCTCATCACGGGAGGCAATGCCTCCCCCGCATGAATACAGGAGAAGCATCGCCGCCGTAGTGATGACGGATACTGCGGTGAGACAGAAGAATGTCCTATGTTTACACATCAGCGTCAGTCATTGACAGAAAAGAACATATAGGGCTCTCCCACTCCGATGTCGAAGCGGTCAATGAAGCTGCCCGACTGGCTGAAGCGGCATACATAGCCCGGGAGTGAATAGCTCGGCGAACCGTTTTCGAGAGGATACGACGAGATGAGGATAGAACCCGTGTTAGGATCAACGCCTATGCCTGAGGGGTAGTCTACATTGCTGATATTGAGAGCCGAGGTTGCTCCTGTAGCTCCATTGTAGAGACTATAAGACACCTTGCCTCCCCAGGGAGCGTTGACCAGATAGAGTGAATTGCCCGAAGGATAACCGGCCACCATTGTAGCCTCGGCGATATGTGTGGCGCTGTTGTTGCTCCCGATCTTGTAGACGCCGGCGGCTACCGCACCATAGTCGCCGCGGGACAGAAGATAGAGCGATGAGCCGAGACTCACGAATTTGTAGGGATTGAGGGGGACTTCGATGGTGGAAGTGACCTTGAAAGGCTCTATCGACACGATGGAGGCCGTCGTGCCATATCCCACAGCCCAGTTCATACCGTCGGAGTTGGGCACATAGATATTGTTGCCGTGAACGGCAATGATCTCGGGATTGGGCCCTACCTTGACCGACGCATCTATAGTCTTTGAGGCCGTGTCGAGACGAGCGAGATAGCCGTCGAACATCGAAATATATACCTTGCCTCCGTGGGCAGCCATCGAGCGCGGCATCTGACCCTGAGCCGATCCGTCAAGACTGATCTGCTTGACACTTCTGTAGGTATTGCGGTCGATGACCTCGATGGTGTTCGACTCATACACCCCGACATAGATATAACCGCCATAGACCACCCCGCACTGTGGGGTTGAGCCGAGGCTGCGCTGGTTGACAGACTTGAACACACTCTGCGCCATCGTGGAGTTGTCAAGATCGAGGACATTGAGCGCTCCCTCGATTTTATTACGGTAATTGCCCTGATTGAGCAGATAGGCTCCGTTTTTTATCAGATACTCGTTGGAGGGTGTTTCGTCCGGATCGTCGGAGCTACACGACGATAAGCCGAGAGCTACGGTTGCCGCGAGGCAGCCGAAGAATAAGAAGGATTTTTTCATTGATTAATCGCTAAAGATTAAATACAGGAGGGATTCACTATATTTCAAACTCGACAGTCAGCCGCCATGACCGCCCGGGCATGGGATAGCGGGCCACTATCTCGTATTGAGTATTAAAGAGATTGAGCACTTCTGCGCGGATCTCCAGGCTATTGCCGCCGCGGAGGCCGAATTTGCGGAAAAACGACAGGCCGGTGTCGGCATATCCGTCGATGCGTGTTTCAGGTAGATTAGCGTTGGTGGTGTATCGGGAGCTGCATCCGGTGAGATGCACAACTGCATTTACCCAGGGATTGATCCATGTGAGCGACGCTGATCCGGAGTTGAGCGGGATATAGGCCACCTGCTTCATCCATTCATAGCTGTCGGGATTGGTGCGGGGCTGAGCGCGCTGATATGAATAGCTGCCTGCGAGCACGAGCGACTGGCTGCGCGCGAGGCTGAACGTGGCCGAAAGAGTGATGTCGGCTCCGAAAACCCTGACTTTTCCGAGATTGGTCATGGTCCACAGAAACATGTTATATGGTATGGCCACGATCTTGTTGTCGACATGATTGACATATCCGTCGCAGGTCAGGCTCATTTCAGGCATCCACGACAATGACGGAGCCTGCAAGGTAAGGCCGAGATTAAACTGGTCGGTGGTCTCCGGATCGAGATTTATACTGCCGAAGTTATCGAAATAAGCCTCATTGAATGTCGGCACCCTGAAAATATTCTTATAGGATCCACGGAGATAAAAGCCGAGATCGGCAAAGGGTCGGAAGCTCACACTGACTGATGGGGAGAGCCGGGAATGATTGTTTCCTGCATCGCCATCCTTGGCATCGTTGAGATAGACCGAATATAAGGCACGGGCGAGTACGGTGAGAGAGCCGGCGCTATATTTCGCCGCCACACTCTGGAGAATGGAGTTGCGGTAGGGTCTGATTGCTGTTGGGAGGTTGCTTGTGAGGTTGTTCCAGGCCCAGTCTGCCGAGTAGTCGAGTGTCACGCCCCGCACGGGGATGTAGAGCAGAGCCCCCGACAGATAAGTCTCGCGCTGGAGATAATAGTTGTCGAGCCGTCCGCCCGGATATTTACCGTTGACATCTGTGTAGCGCGAGGTGGCCCAGTTGAATTTGCCTGTAGCGAGCAGGGATACACGCGATGACAGGCGGCTGCGCAGCTGTGCCTGCCCGAAGAAATTGCGCTCCTTCAGATGCTCGTTACTGCCGCTGACATAATAGATCACCTGGCCTGGCAGGTCTCGTGAATTATCATAATAATAAAGTTTTGCAGTCAGCGTCGACGACACATTCATACGCCATCGGCCATTAAGCTCGCCGGTCCATGCGTTCATCTTCGAGTTTTCACGCTTCTCGCGTGTCACTATGCTTCCGTTGCGGAGGGTGAAGGGATAGTCGTTGTCGGAATGAATATACTGTGCGGCGGCCGAGAAAGATAATCCCCGGCTATTACCGTCGGCCACACGGACGTATGGATTATAAAATCCGAACGATCCGGCCCGCATCTGGGCTTTAAGATGAAGAGAGTCTTCGTCGGCGTCAGGAGCCGTAAACGACGAGATGTAAAGAGACGAAGCTGAGGCAGCCGCCCGTGCCGGAATAAATATATCGTCGGTATCGGTGGAATAGAGTGCGAGCGAACTTACATTGTCGGTTGAATATCGCGACAGGTCGATCTGACCGCTCTGACAGTCGCTGAGTGCCACTCCGTCGTAAACCACAGCGGTATGCTCGGAGCCGAGGCCACGCACCGACACTGTTTTCAGGCCACCCGCACCGCCATAGTCGCGGAGATTGACTCCGGGCATACGACGCATTGCGTCGGATATGTCAGTGATGCCGGTGAGTCTGATCTTGCCTGCGTCAATGCTGTGATACGGGGTTGCCGATGCAACCTTCTTCGGGGCTCTTGATGCCCTGACCTCCACTCCCGACAGCACGGTCACGATCGTGTCCGGATCAACCTCGGGTACAGAAAAAAAATCAGTCGCTCCCGCCATATCCGCGGAAGTGACCAGCATAAATAAAGAAAGCGAAATGATAGAATGTTTTCTCATCCTCGAAGAAAAACAAAAGGGTTAGCCTTGAAAGAAGACTTGGAAGGGTCGGACTGTAGCCGTAGCGAGACTGTAGGGGAATTTCACCCCATTCCTTCACGTCGGCGACCGGAGAGATCGCTTTCGATGCGGCAAAATTATATATATTTTTTAACCTCCGCAACACTTCTCCCCCATTTTCCTGAAAAAATATTTTGTCGGGCCTAAAAACAGAGAATCCCGGGCGCCGAGATAGCGTCCGGGATTCGCGGGGTTTAGTTATGTCAAGGAAACTTCCTTGAAGGCGTTGGCTTTATTAATCAAACCAGCGGCAAGCCAGCATACCGAGGTTAGAGCAACCTACAGTGCGGAGATCTGTAATGAGGTTGTTGCGGCAGTTTACATATGTGAGCTGCGAGTCAAACGACAGATCGAGCATATTGAGCTGGTTGTTGTTGCAGATAAGACGCTGGAGGAAAGTCTGGTTGGTGAGCGAGAGGGTGGTGAGGTCGTTGTAAGCGCAGTCTACATACTGGAGGTTGTTGCAGCCCTGGATATCAAGGGTGGTGAGGTCGTTGTAGGCGCATACGAGGTCAAGGAGGTTACCGCAGTCGTTAACGGCGAGAGAGGTCATGTTGTTGTCGGTGCAGAGGAAGGAAGTGAGCATCGGGAGACCCTGAACATACATCGAAGTGATCTCGTTGGAGTCGATGTTGAGGTTCTTGAGGTTAACAAGACCTACGAGGTTAACAGACGAGAGCTTGTTGTAACCGCAGTAGAGGTTGGTGAGGTTGGTGCAATCGCTTACATTGAGCGCTTCGAGGTTGCAGCTCTGGCAGTTGAGAGTCTTGAGGGTCGACGAATTGGCCACATTGAGCTCAACGAGGAGGTTGCCTGAGCAGTTGAGGTTGGTGATGGCGGGAGCGCCCTGGATGTTGAGGTCGGTAAGACGGTTCTTGTAGACCTTGAGGTCCTGAAGCGAAGTACAGCCGTCGATGTCGATGTTGGAGAGGAGGTTGCGGCTCACATTGAGGTCGGCAAGAGCGGGAGAGTTGCTGACGTTGATAGCGGTGATCTTGTTGCGGCTTACGTCAACCTTCTGAAGAGCCTGGAAGCCTGAGAGGTCGAGCGAACCGGCGAGCTTCTTGTCCTTCCAATCGATTGCTGTTACATGGCCGTCGGTAACGGTTACGCCTTCGATCGAGCCCAGCTGCTTGATGTTATAAACTTTAAGAGCCTGAGCGTTGCTCTCACCGTTTTCTGCTGTCTGAGCGAGGAATGCTGCAAGCTGCTTAGCCTCGTTCTTGTTGATGTTCTGTGCGAATGCCGTTGAGCCCACGCCGAGCATGATGGCAATCATTAATAACGCTTTTTTCATAACTAGTAGTTGTGGTTGGATAAATGGGATTATATTTTTTATTCGAAGTGAATGTTTCAGTGTTGATTCATCTTACTAACACATCGTGTCGGGAAAAGGTTTCGCAAGATAAAAGATTTTTTTTAGAATGGCGGCGGAGCACTGTCGGTTGTCGGTACAAATACCGGCTGCGGATCACCTTCCGACCGGTCGGCGACTTTCGGCGGAAGATTGGCGGCTCCCCCCTGATCGCCCGAGAAAGCACTGAGATCGATACCTGAGGTGGCCGTGGCGGGGAAGGCATCAGCCTCGGCGTCATCCCAATTCTCGAACCGGGCAAACTTGGCCTTGAAGCGCAGCTTGACATCGTCTACACGACCGGATCGGTGCTTGGCCACTATAAACTCAGCCAGGCCGCGGATGTCGTTGCCGGCGGCATCGGTGTCCGAACGCAGATAATACTCCGGCCTGTGGATGAAGCATACAATGTCGGCATCCTGCTCGATGGCACCGCTCTCACGGAGATCGCTCAGCTGGGGGCGCTTGCCCTCTTTCGAGTCTCCGCGGTTCTCGACCGAGCGGTTGAGCTGCGACAATGCCACGATAGGGATATTGAGCTCCTTGGCAAGCTGCTTGAGCGACCGCGAGATCATGCTCACCTCCTGCTCGCGGGAGCCGAAGCGCATGCCCGAAGCATTCATGAGCTGAAGATAGTCAATTATGATCATCTTCACATCGTGCTCGCGCACGAGGCGGCGCGCCTTGGTGCGGAGCTCGAAGATAGAGAGCGATGGGGTATCGTCGATAAACAGGCTGGCTCCGAAGAGATGCTTGATCCTCGACATGAGCTGATCCCACTCGCGGTCGAGGAGCTGGCCGCTCTTGATCTTCTCGCTCTCGAGCTCGCACACATTACTTATAAGACGATTGACGAGCTGAAGATTCGACATCTCAAGCGAGAACACGGCCACCGGGATGTTATAGTTGATCGACATATTCTTGGCCATCGACAACACGAAAGCCGTCTTGCCCATAGCGGGACGGGCCGCGATGATGATAAGGTCGGAGTTCTGCCATCCCGAGGTGAGCTTGTCGAGCTCATGAAATCCGCTCTCCAGACCCGAAAGACCCGAGGTGCGGTTGGCCGCCGCCTGAATCTGACTGATGGCCTGACTGATGACCGGATCGATCTGGGTCACATCCTTCTTCACATTGCGCTGAGAGATCTCAAACAAGCGACCCTCGGCCTCCTGAAGCAGATCGTCGACGTCGTTGCTCTCGTCGAAGGCTTTCTTCTCTATCTCGGCTGCGAATGTGATGAGCTCGCGGGCAAGATATTTCTGGGCAACGATGCGGGCATGATACTCGACATTGGCAGCCGAAGCCACACGCATGGTGAGCGACGACACGAAAGCCGGGCCGCCTACCTCTTCGAGAGTGCCGTCGGCGCGCAACTGCTCCGTGACGGTGAGCATATCAATGGGTCGCTGCGAAGCGCCGAGATGCTGAATAGCCTCATATATCTTACGGTCGACAGGCTCGTAGAAGCACTCCGGTTTAAGGAGATCGCACACAGTGGTGTAAGCATCCTTTTCAAGCATCAGCGCACCAAGCACCGCCTGCTCCAGTTCGGTGTCGGCAGGCTGCTGCCGTCCCCCGAAGTCGTAGAGGGCGCGGCGCTCGGCATCGCGGCGCTGGTTGTTGCCGCTATACTGTTGTCTTGGCTGTGATGATGGTGTGTCGGTCATTCTGAATGCAAAGATAACTATTTTTTAGATTCTGCAAATCGAATGACCCGAAAAAGCTATCACGAGTTATCAAAATGTTGGCGGCAGATAACGCTCGCGCGCTACCTGCCGCCCTATCGAGGATTCAACTCTTTATGTCTTTACTTAAGGATCGCTGTGCCTGCGGAGCCTTGTTCGCCCACTTCACCACCGCGATTCACTTTCTTGCCGTAGCCAATGGTATAGGTCACAGCAAAATTAATGCGCGGATGATATTGGGTTGTGTTGGCTACCGAATGGAATGAGTAGTATTCGCTGTCGAATGTCTGCGAATCGCCCTTCCACCCGCGGTTAAACATATTGTCGGAGCTGAGACGCAGGTTCCAGGTGCCGTTGCTCCATCCGGCTGTAACCCAGTAACTATTACGCTGGCGGATAATCCGGGTCTCTCCATAGTCAAGCATATTGGAGGGAGAGTTGTATTGGACGTTGAAATACCACTTGTCAAGATACAGATTGGCACCCGCCCAGCATACGAAGGGATTATACCTCTTGGCAAAGAGGCCGGTAACGCGATAAAAATATTGCTGAGGGGTAACATTGAGCTGCAGCTTGCCATCAAATAGCTTCAAGGTTGCGTTGAGCCTAATCGTTGTACGATGATACTGACCCTCATTAGTTACGGTTCTGAGCAGTGCTCTGCCGTCGTCGTACGGTTCGTATATTTCCTTTCGCGTACGATATTGAACATGATGATCCACCGATGAACTGAGATAAAACTTACTCGACGGCAGCCAGGTATAATCCGCGTAAACGTCAAACATCGGGGTAGTTTTTATCGATGGATTTCCGGTGGCATACATAAACTCGTTTATACGGAGAACATCTGTAGTCCTATAATATATTCCATAACTTTTATTTGAGCTCCCCACCAATAACGAAACTGAATTTTTGTCGTTGATACTATAATCGGCATTGGCTCTCCAATGAGGTCGGAAATTATTATCCACGATTCCGTTCGATTTGCTATGGTTGAAGGAATTGCTCTCACTAAATGTAAGCCTAATCCTACCCAAACTCAGGGTGTAATACAAACCGAAACTGTTTGTGATATGGTTGAAGGAGTTATTCGTACTTTCCGCACTGGCATAATCCACATCACTTATATCTCCCATTGATCCTCCCTTTAAGCTGATAGAGTGAGTTGTCCCGAAGTCTTTGGAGATATTAAAATTCACCATATACAAAGATGCATTCTCGGAGGCTACGCGGTCAATCATATCCGGATTCCGGGAGGTGGAATAGAGCAGATGGTCGTTTCGGTGAGTGTATCTGAACATAGGTGTCAGATTGAAGGTTACCCCATGTGGAAACGATTTATAAAAATAACCAGTGTACGAAAGCGAGTTCGACTTGTTGGGATTGGAGTGGGTGTAGGTGTATCCGCGCGACGGATCGTCGGAATACCTCAGTGATCCGGCATAGAAATTATCGGGACTACCCGAATGGGTGAAACCCACGGTGTTAATCATATACAAATTACCGGAAGCGTAGGTGGCCTGCAAGGTAACGGGATAGGAGTTGTTCTTGATCTGTGAGTCATCCACACCTTCCTCGCGGATCACATGATAGCGTTCGCCCCGGCTGTCGGTAAGGAGGTAATCTCCGGTGATTGACTCTCCGTTGTGGCGGCTGTCGCTGTTGCGGGCGCCGACATAAAGGTTGTAGGTCATCTTTTTATAGACAAATTTGCTGAAAACGCTTGCCGAGCTCTGTAGACCGGTCAGTACGCTCTCACTGTCCGAGATCTTGGTGTAGCCACCATAGAGATATTCCTGCACGATGAAATTGATTACTTTCCGGGCACCTCCGTAGCGGGCATCGGTTGGATATGTAAGATATTCTACTCGGCGAACGTCGGCTGTTCGGAGACCTTTCTGTTCCTCCTCGGAGGCGGGCAAGGAGTTGATGAATATCTTCACGTCATCTCCGGCTAAATCAGACAAGTCACCGGTAGGAGTAATGATTATCTGCGGTATAGCCATAGCCCTGAGCAGATCAACGGCATCCTGAGCCGCATTTTTCTGACGCGACGAAGGGAGATAGACCGTGCGGTCGGACAGCATATAGGCATCGTCGGGCTTCACTGTAACGCCCTTCAGCTTGATAGGCAGATCGATGAGGGTGATATTGCCCATGTCAAACGACTTAGGGTCGACGTAGCGGGTGTGATAGCCCACGCAACTTACTTTGGCTATGATGTTTTTGCGGTCGCAAGGTATATGGAAGCCACCCCGGCGATCGGTCACGGCATAGGTTACCATAACGGAGTCTTTTCCGGCAAGAAACATCACTGTAGCGCCCTCGATAGCCTCTCCGGCACTGTTGCGTACCCGGCCGTGATAGTCGTAACGGCCATGCTGAAGTGCCTCGGCATAGATGGCACCGTTGAGCGCAGTAACGGCAACTGGATTGAACCCTACAGCCTCGCGCACAGCAGTGAGCGCATCATCGGTAGAGATTCGGGCCGATGTGCGGTAGCCCTCGATTTCGTTGTAGATGAAGTTGATATGCGCATCGGGATGCTCCTCGCTCATTTGAGCCAATGCCTTGGAGAGAGGCGTATTTGAGAAGCTGTAGGTGAAGATCTCGGCACGCAGGCCTATGGCCACTGCAAGAGAGGCCAGCAATATGATGAGACGATACATTTCGACAGATTTGAGGTCAGTAAACGATAAGTTTGTTATTTCTCAGTGAGATGTTGATCTGCTCGAAGTTGTTGAGCTGTTCAACTGTCTCCTCAAGAGAGATGGCCGGATTCCAATTAAAGTAAAGACGCAACCTACGCGCATCGGGATTCTTGAACTCGACTTCCAATCCGTATCGCCGACCCATTGCTGCGAGAATGTCGACGAGGGTCTCGTCCTTGAACGTCACAACCGAAACCGCAGCGGAATCGGCCTGCGCCGTGAGAGAATCAGGCCCGAAAGCAATGGCCTCCACGCGATCAGAGGGGCCATCATAAGCCTGAACAGTTTCGGCAACTTCCTTATCGCGGAGATTGACACGCTTTGTTATCGTGATGCCGGCGGCAACAGCCGCGAGCGACACCAAGGCTGCTATCGCAGCTGCCGCAACAGGGCGACGGCCAATCAGTCGCAGGACATAAGGCTTACGCCGGCTGTGATGGCGCGCCGAAAATCGCTGCCACTCGCTGTCGACATCAGGATCGGGCTGCTCGATCATTGACGATCGCGAGGCAGCCATGAGGCGGTAGGCGCGGCGCAGCTCAGGGTCGGAAAGGAGTGCGTTCAGCTCCTCGTCGGAATATTTGCCGGGATGCTCTATCGCATCGAGAAGACGGTCTAAGTTATCCATCATTCGTTTCTTAGAGTTTGACGTAAGATATCGAGCGCATGACGAAGATGACGGTAAACGGCAACCTCGCTAATCCCTACCGTCCTTGCGATCTCGCTGTATTTCAAACCGAGGCGGTAGCGGAGATCGACCACCCGTCGGCACTGATCCGACGGCAGGAGATGCATGGAGTCGGCAATCATGCGGAAGGTCTCCTCGTCGGGCCAGTCGTTGGCATCGCACTCATCCGTTTCCAGCAGATAGAGATTGTGGAGACGATCCCGCACCGACAGATTGCGGATATAGTTCAGACAGCTGTTGCGCACCGCCCGGCCAAGATATGGCTCGGTGATATCGCTCCGGTCAGTCGACAGAAGCGACGCAAAGACATCGTGCACAATGTCGCGCGCCGTCTCGGTGTCGTGGATCAGAGCTACTGCAAGCCTAAGCGAGGAGGCGTAGCATCTGCGGAACAACCGCTCTATTTCGTCGTTTTTAGTCGTCATACATAATAATGACACGCGGGGGATAGCTTTTCCTAACCCCTCCCGGCACAAAAATCGTATAAAGATAGCTGATTAATGACTATCTTTGCACCATCATGATAGTTTTTCCGAATGCAAAAATCAATCTGGGCCTGCGGATAACACGCCGCCGCCCCGACGGCTACCACGATATCGAGTCGCTTATGGTGCCGGTTGCATGGCGCGACATCCTTGAGATTGTTCCCGCCAAAGGCCGTGAGACGACCCTTACCGTGTCGGGTCGCGGAGTGGCCTGTCCGCCGGAATCCAATCTCGTGATGAAGGCCTTCCGCGCAATAGAGAAATATGTGGGCTCTCCCCTACCCCCGCTCGACATTTACCTGCGCAAGATAATACCCGACGGTGCCGGACTTGGCGGCGGGTCGAGCGACGCCACCTTCACACTGGAGGCGGTGAACCGTGAGCTCAATCTCGGGCTCTCCGATGCCGAGCTCTCCGCGATAGCAGCCACCGTCGGAGCCGACTGCCCTTTCTACATATATAATAATGTGGCGGAGGTGACGGGGACGGGAACGACGCTTACCCCCGCTCCAGATGCCGAGCGGGCCCTGAGAAGCTATGACTTCACCATAGCCATCGCCAAGCCGCAGGAGGGGGTGTCGACCCGCGAGGCATACGCCGGGATTACCCCCCGTCCTCTTGACGGAATGACACCGAGGCAGATCGTAGCCACCCTGCCGCCAGAGGAATGGAGCGCGGCAGGACTCGTCAATGATTTCGAGCCCTCGGTGATGAAGAAATGTCCGGCAATAGCAGATGCCAAAGCCGTCATGGCCGACATGGCCCCCGCCTACTGCTCGATGAGCGGAAGCGGCTCGGCCGTTTTCGGACTCTTTGACAAGCCAAGTGACAATCTGGCAGAGATCCTGTCGCGCGCTCTGCCGGAATGTGACATTTTTGTTGCTCCCCTCTTCGCCGAATGAATAAAACATCCCCGGCTGAACGATAATGAGATTGAGATTGTTGAAAAGATGGAGCAAATCTCCGCTCTGGCAACGTTTTTGCTGCCGCATTTTTAAATCCCATACTCCTAAGATCATGAGCAAGAACTATACAAACGATACGGAAGCCGCCCGCAATGACGGCTCTGCACCACACATCAACAATATCGGCGCTGATGCCGAGACATTCGATAATGTGCCCGAGGCCTCGGAGGAGGCCCAGACCGACGGCGAGGCCATGGAAGCTGAGGTAGTCAATGAGATGACTCAGATAGAAACACTGACCCAGAAACTTGCCGAGGCCGAGGAGGCCGTTGCCAAGGAGAAAAAAGAATATCTCTTCCTGATGGCAGAGTTTGACAATTTCCGAAAACGCACTCTACGCGAGAAAAGCGAAATCATCAAGAATGCAGGCGAAAATGTCCTTAAAGGGCTGCTGCCTATAGTAGATGATTTTGAGCGTGGGCTCGAAGCCTCTGCCAAGGAGTCGGATGCCGCCTCTATCCGCACCGGTATGGAACTGATCTATAATAAGCTCGTCAAATATCTGGCTCAAAACGGTGTCACTCCTATTGAATCGACAGGCAAGCCCTTTGATGCCGACCTGCACGAGGCCATCGCCAATGTCCCGGTTGCCGACGAGAGTCAGCGCGGCCAGGTGATCGACACACTCACCAAAGGATATATGCTCAACGACAAGGTGATCCGTCATGCTAAAGTGGCCGTGGGCCAGTAATATTCCAAGATATCCATTATGGCACAACAGAGAGACTACTATGAAGTGCTTGGCGTTGACAAAAACGCCAATGCTGACGAAATAAAGAAGGCCTACCGCAAGCTGGCCCTCAAATATCACCCCGATAAGTACACATCCAAATCGGATGCCGAGAAGAAAGAGGCCGAAGAGAAATTTATCGAGGCGGCCAACGCCTACGATGTGCTTTCCGACCCCGAAAAACGACAGAAGTATGATCAGTTCGGACCGTCGATGGGTCCGCAGGGCTTCCCCGGAGGAGGCGGAGGCGAAGGCTTCGGCGGTTTCCACGCCGGCGGCTTCACGATGGAGGATATCTTCAGCCAGTTCGGAGACATCTTCGGAGGCGGCGGCATGGGCGGATTCTCGTCTGCCGGATTCGGCGGCGGTGGCCGCGCCCGACGCCAGCAGCGCCGAGGCACCGATCTGCGAATCACCATCAAGATGACTCTCGCCGACATTGCATCGGGCGTGAGCAAGACCCTCAAGATTCCAACATTCGTCAAGGATAATGTCTGCAACGGCACGGGCGCAAAAGACGGCACATCGTTCACCACCTGTCCCACCTGTCACGGATCGGGCACGATCGTGCGTCAGCAGCAGACCCTTTTCGGTGTGCAGCAGAGCCAGACCGTCTGCCCCACCTGTCAGGGCGAAGGCAAGATCATCAACGAGAAGTGTCAGCACTGCCACGGCGAAGGCGTTGTTCGCGAGCCTCAGGAGGTCAGCTTCCACATTCCCGCAGGCGTGCAGGATGGCATGGTGCTCACCCTCAAGGGCAAAGGTAATGCAGCCGTTCACGGCGGCGTAAACGGCGATCTGCTCGTAGTCATCGAAGAGATCAAGCATCCGGAACTGATCCGCGACGGCAACGATGTGATCTACAACCTTATGCTTGATATTCCCACCGCTGCCCTCGGCGGCGAGGTCGAGGTGCCTACCATCACAGGCCGCGCCCGCCTGAAGATCACCCCCGGAACTCAGCCCGGCAAGGTGCTCCGTCTGCGCGGCAAGGGATTACCCGCCTACGAGAGCCGCGAGACCGGCGACGAGCTTGTCAACGTCATGGTCTATGTGCCCGAGACCCTCAACGACAAGGAGCGCGAGGCGCTCGAAAGCCTGAAGGGTCAACCCGGCATGCAGCCCTCCGAGAGCGTGAAAAAGCGCATATTCTCAAAGCTAAGGCATATCTTTGACTGATCCTCGGAAACAGAACAATATTTCGACTCAGAGCGGCCTCATCCGGTGGTCGCTCTGACTTTTTTTAACGCCCGATTATTCCGCCTCCGCGGAAAAATAACTAACTTTGCCATATCATTACTCACAATCCAAACAAATGAAAAAGATTCTTCTCAAAAGTATTGCCATTATCATTGGCATGTGGGTATGTCTGCCCGCATCAGCCCAGTTCAACCTCGGCAAAGCGATCAATGCCGGCAAGAAAGCCGCTCAGGCCGCTACCCTTACCGACGCACAGATGGCTGCGTATGTAAAGGAGTCGGTGGACTGGATGGATGAGCATAACCCCGTGACTCCCGATGATGACCCTTACACCATCCGCCTCAAGAAACTCACCGAAGGTCTCACTGATGCCGACGGAATCCCCCTCAACTTCAAGGTCTACCGTGTGATTGATGTCAATGCCTTCGCTTGTGCCGACGGCAGTGTCCGCGTGTTCTCATCCCTGATGGACATCATGAGCGACGATGAGCTCCTCGGCATCATCGGTCATGAGATCGGTCATGTGGCCAAGCATCACTCTAAAAACGCATTCAAGACCGAGCTCCTCACAGGCGCCCTCAAAGACGGCATAGCCGCCACCGGAGGCAAAGCCGCCCAACTCTCGGAGTCGCAGCTTGGATCGCTCAGCCAGTCGCTCATAAATGCCAAATATTCGCAGAAGCAGGAGAAGGAAGCCGATGACTACGGCTATGAGTTCCTGAAATCTCATGGCAAGAATCCCTGGGGCATGGTACAGGCGTTTGAAAAATTCCAGGATATGGAAGGTGGAGCATCCTCGTCATATATCAACAAGATGTTTTCGTCCCATCCAGAGACTGTGGAGCGCATCAAACGCATGACCGAGCGATGCAACAAAGACGGTATCGAGCGACCTGCCGCAACCGCGGAAAACGAATGATCGCTACAACCGCACCAGCACATTCCATTACCTACAACGGTGTATCCTCAGCGATACACCGTTTTTCATAACATCCAAGAAATCTTCACGATGGGTAGCAAAACAAAATCCAAGACCGGAAGCCTCCGGGAGGTGCTCGGCTGGTGTGCCGGGATTCTCCTGCTCATGACTGTCTATGCCCTTACTCTCCTGCTTTACGATCAGACACTCGTGGAATGGTGGAGGCCGACATTGATTGCCCTGATTCTTGCCGGGGCAATGTGGTTTGTGTGCAGAAGCTGGTGGCAACGGATATGGAGCAAGACGGGAGTCTGGATCCTTGCAGCCGGCCACTTCATAGCCATGACGGGAGTGATGTTGCTTCTCATTCTCGGGATCAACAAATGGGGCGCTGATCATTCTACCCTTCACGCCGAGCAGGTGACGGTGGTGGAGAGAGTGCGCGAAACACATTACCGCACCCAGCGCGTTGGCCGACGCCATTACCGTCAGGGAAGTCCCTACTACAAGTATTTCCTCATGCTCGAATTCTCTGACGGACGTCTGAAAAAATATGAAGTGAGCCTAAGCCGTTATAACCACACACGCACGGGATCAGAGATGACCCTCAATCTGGAGACCGGTCTTCTGGGCTATCCCGTCATCACCCGCAGACCGATAGCCAACTGAGGGGCCGAACATCCCGGCTTATGGAAGCGTTAAATAAATAGTAAGTTAATCCCAATTCCATGATTTCTAACTGGATCAAAGCAATAACCGTCATAGCAATGACAACCTGTTCAGCCACCGGATTTGCCTCCGGATGCACGTCGTCGTCACCGGAAGTAAAGAGTATTTCAGCCCCGACGTTCGATCGCGAGATGTCGGATAAAGATGTTGAGATCGTAGATGTGCGCACCCCGGCTGAATATGCCGAGGGGCATATCGCAGGAGCCATCAACATCGATATCCAGTCGGCGGACTTCGCTCAGACAGCCTCAAAGACGCTCGACAAAGAGAAGACGATCTATGTCTACTGCCGGAGCGGAAAGCGCTCCCTCAGGGCTGCCGACGAGCTGCTCAAGCTCGGTTATAAGGTTGTGAATCTGAAAGGCGGCATCATGGAATGGACAGAAGCCGGTTTACCGGTCGTCGTAGTAGACGACTTGCCGGATAAAAAAATTGAGGAAAAATGAGATATTGGGTATTCACAAGCAAGCCGTCGCACTTCAGGCTCGAAGAAGCTCTGCAACCGGGCGCTACCCTCGACTGGCCTACTTTCTCGCGCTTCAAATTTGAGGTTGGAGATCTTGTCTTTATTTATGCTTCCAATCCCGTGATGCAACTCGTCGGTATGCTCGAGATCGAACGTAACGATCTGGACTTTTCCGAAGTCGATCCGCGCAACGATCTTCGCAAATGGCCCAAGCTGTATTCCAAGATCCCATGGCTCAGACTGAGAGTGATCCAGCGGGCTCCGGTTCCGTTTAAACCGCTCCAGCGCCGGAGTCTGTACTATCACACCGAGTTCAAGCCCTCCCCCTACCCCAAACTGCTCCACGATGGGGAGATAGACTATGTTCTCCGCGCATTCGAAGAAATTAAAACATATAATGATATGAAAGACATGAATGAAGAAGCTCTCTCTCAGGCCGCCCTTGACAGGACAACCAACGGCAACATCCTGGCAGAAGCAGCCGATCTGCTTCCGGGCGCCGGTATAGCCGACATCAATTACTCGAAGGCCGAAAGCCGGCTCGTGGTGACAATAACGCTCAATGCCTTGTCCGACAACCTCCTGCGTCTTACATTTGAAGGCATCGAACGTGTTGTGTGGGCTCACGACAAGGGTGAAGACACAATGGCGGGAATACGCCTTACGCTGGAAGACACCTTCATCCTGACCATCTTTGAAGGCTGCGGATTCGAGATCCTCGCCCGCTCTCTAAGTGTGGATCGCGGATAAGCCCGACAGCCAACAATACATTTTTTCGGTTTATTCTTGATAAAGAATAAACTATTGTCTACATTTGCATCTGTGCGGTAATATTGCCGTGCAGATGCATAAATATGTTTCACCCCCAATAAAACAAAATTCTATCCATGATCCAACGTCAAGTTTCTTTCCAAGAAGCCATAGAGCGTGCGATAGCCAAGAACTATTGCAACTTCGAGGGCCGCGCCTCGCGCTCTGAATACTGGTGGTTCTGCCTCTTTGTGTTTGCACTTGGAGTAGCGATCGGCATTGTGTTCTGCTGGAGCCAGACCGCAATCAATGTGGTGTCCGGTATCGTCGACCTTGCCCTTCTCCTCCCCTGCCTCGGTCTGGCAGTGCGCCGGCTCCACGACATCAACAAGAGCGGATGGTGGCTTCTGCTTGCCTTTATCCCGGTTGTAGGCACCATCATTCTGATCATCTGGTTCTGCAAGGAGAGCGAACCGATGCCCAATGTTTACGGTCCCGTGCCCAACCTCGTGGCATAACGGGTCTTTTACCTACACGTCAACCGCCTCATGGTGTCATTACTTCACCATGAGGCGGTTGTCATTAGAAGTCCCTGTGAGTGGACTTATTCTGAGATTCCTTCTACAATCTTATAGGCGGGAAGACTGCCGTAGGCAGCAGCTGCCTTGGCATACTGGGCTGCCTTGGCGGGATCGGCCTTGGTGCCCTTTCCCTCGCGATAGATCCGCGCGAGTCGCTCGTTGACAAGAGCAAGCACCGTGTCAGGCAGCTTCGCGTTTTTGGCGATAGGCTCGTAATACCGAAGGGCCTGTGCAAAGTTCTGATTAAGAAATTCGCCGTTATAGTTCATGCTCCCGAGGTAGAAGCGAGCCCAGTCGTCGCCCTGCTCGGCTGCTTTCTCGCGCGCCTTAAGGCTTGGCAGAAAACCGTCTTTATAAATAGGCTCATTCTGGATCTTTTTACCGCTCTGTGCCATCTCTATATACTGGAGTGCTGTGAGGGCATCCTTTGCAGTCTCGCTGTCGCCGCGATATTCATTGCGTCGGGGCAGGTAGAGAGTTGTGCGGGCTGCGTCATCGCCGAGGTCACCGGCCATATAGAGCCAGAAAAATGAATCGGGATAGCTGACTTTGCCGGCCTCGCTCGCACGGAGATTGAAACCGTAGAGAGCCATGCCACGCGGATAGCCTTTAAGAGCCGCATGACGGAAATTTTCACGCGCCTTGCCAAGATCTTCCTTCACACCGTTGCCGGCGAGATACATGCTTCCCAAAGCAGTGTAGCCCACACCATAGTCCATGGGGCGGCACGCATCGAGATATTTCTTCGCTCCTGCATAGTCGCCATGATTGAAGCAGTAGAGACCGAGATAACAGTTGGCATCATTGTTTCCCGCGGCAGCAGCCTCCTGAAGAAGTTTTACTCCCTCGGATGCCTGAGCGGCAAATGCCGGGGTGAAAGCATAGAGAACTCCGAGCTCCATCGCGCCACGCTTACTTTTGTCGGCAACCATTTTCAGGCAACGCTCGGCGGTGGTCGGGCTCCATTGCTTATGATACTTGGCGAGGCCGGCGACACTGTCGGCCGAAATCTTGCCCTGAGTATAGAGCTGCTTTACGGATTCATATATCGAATCGGATTTTTGGCGTTCGGTTTTGGCAACAGATGTCTGAGTTGCCTGACGATTACCCAGCAGACGGGTAAAAATATTGTCCTTGCCAGAGGCGGAGGCAACCGATGCGGTGAGAATGAGCGAGAGAAGGAGTGTGGTTTTTTTCATTGTTGTAAGTTTGTTTCAGCATAATGTTTGCCAATAAAACATAACGTTATGCCATAATGTTCCACTCCATACTCTTTATTGCAAAAAAAGCGGATCGGTCAGCTCACAAGAGCTATCAGAAGCAGGACAACACCGGCAAAGATCGTAAGGAAACAATAGTTTCGCCTGAGCATCATGCCACGCCTTTTCTGTGGAAATTTCTCCAACTCATCTTTCATGGCAAGACGTTTCGACGCCTGCCATGCAAGAGCGAGCCAGCCACCGACGATCAGGGCAATTCCCGCCCACAAAAGAATGTTTGACATATTAAGAGTTTTTTCTGTGAAAACAGATGGCGAAAACCGGTTGTTCACGCGGATCGGTGCGGGAGCCGATCTGCTATTTCGGTTCAGCCAGACAGATCACTCCAATCGCTACCCCCATGATCAGCCACGGCAGAAGAGCGATGACAAAAATGAGAGGAGCGATATAGCCGAATGAGTAGCTCTTTTTTCGCCCCTCGGGAGACATTGCATTATATGATGCCATTGCCTCGTCAACCATCGGATCATCTTTAAGCCTGTTTATCACATCATTGGCTATGACGATGTTGAGTATGATCAACATTATGATTATCGGGAGGGCGTAGTGGCTCAGTGAGCCGATAAAACGGGCATAGGCAAAGACAAATATTGCTTCGAGCGGCAGGAGAGCCAGAACGAGCAAGATCTTCAAGAGTGGCCATTCCTCCGCAATGTCAAAAGCCCCGTGGAAATAGAACTCCTGAGCAGCCATCCTGGAGATAATCCATTTCCTGACTATCCGCTTATGTATCCTGACCAGCATATTATCGAGTGGACTATTACTTAATTACACAAAGATACATATCAATTCCGTTGCCAACCAAAATCTCAGTATTATTTTTGTCTTTTTGTTTCAAATCATAATAGATGATTAAAGAACTCTCCCTGACGGTAGATTGTTAAATTAGAAATCAGATTTACCTTAACAATAATCAGAACATGAGAGCAACCCGTTGGTTTAACAAGTTTTTCATTGCATCGATAGTGGCCATGACCGGAATGTTTTCGGCAAATGCACAAACGGCCGACACCCTGCGTCTGGATGGATCGGTAGGAAAACTATATACGATAATCAATCGTCCCGCCACACAGGCCAAAGTGCCTCTGGTGATTCTCTGCCACGGATTCAGCGGCAACTGCCGGTCAGCCTTCATGAACAGCCTGTCGGAGAACATTGTAGGCCAAGGCATGGCTGTTCTCCGTTTCGATTTCAACGGGCACGGAAAGAGCGACGGCGAGTTCAAGGACATGACGGTGCTCAACGAGATCGACGACCTGAAAGACGTGATAGCATGGGCACAGCAGCAGCCCTGGGTGAAAGATATAAGTCTGGTGGGCCACTCGCAGGGCGGAGTGGTTGTGAGCATGGTCAGCGGTGAAATGGGCGACAAGGTTGTCAAAGCGGAGGTGCTTCTTGCTGCGGCGGCTGTGTTACGCGACGATGCTCTGCGCGGGAGCACGATGGGAGCGTCCTATAACCCCTGGAACTTCAAGGGCGACTACATTGAGTTGCCCCATTCTCCCGAAGCCGGTGCCCTGCTTCTCGGCAAAAATTATGTGCAGACAGCGCTGACACTCCCGATCTATGAAACGGCAGCCAATTACACCGGGCCGACTCTGATTGTGCAGGGCACTCACGACAGAATCGTGCCTTACACATACGCCGAACGATATAATGAGAAGATAAGCAACAGCGTGCTGAAGCTCATCCCTGATGAGAACCATACATTCTCCAACACAAGAGAGGAAACTTCGATACTGGTTGCCGACTGGCTCCATTCCGTTCTGTTCTGACCGACACGGGGTCACCTTGTGTGCCGTTTCAACCATCCGGCAATATATCCGGCGGTTGAATCGCTTTTATGCATAACGTCAGAGTAGCGGGTAGCATGAAACATATCTACCAAGATGTTCACCCAGATAGCCCGGGAGCTTGAAGCCGCGGGAGTTATTCACCGCGAGGTTTATCCGGTTGTACCCCCGAGAGTGGAATATTGTCTCACACCATTGGGCGAGACAGTCATCCCCAACATTCTTGCTCTTGCACAGTGGGGCCGTCAGGTCGGCAAAAAAATCGAATAGACCAATTTTTTCATTGAAAAGATGGCGGAGCTTTAAATCATTTTGCTTACCTTTGCCAACGGACAGACACCAGTCGGTCCGCTACATTTCGGAAAATAAGAAGCGTTATGCTCATTTCGTGAATGAAAACGTAGGAAACTTTCATTAGAGAACACGAATGGCACAGCGGTTCTCACGCATATCGCGTGGGCTGCTATTACCATATCTGTTCTCACGGTTATTCCTACGACCTTCATTCAAAGACGTGGCATAGTTGGCTCACGTTTCTATTT
>CAYWWE010000006.1:0-40089 GCA_964461785.1 uncultured Bacteroides sp. | reverse complement strand
ACCGTCCTCGCCCAGGCCATCATCAACGTAGGCCTCAAGAATGTGGCTGCCGGTGCCAACCCCATGGACATCAAGCGCGGCATCGACAAGGCTGTTGCCACCGTTGTCGAGGGCATCAAGGCTCAGGCCGAGCCCGTAGGCGATGACTTCGACAAGATCGAGTCCGTTGCCCGCGTGTCGGCCAACAACGACGAGGCCATCGGCCGTCTTATCGCCGAGGCTATGAAGAAGGTGAAGAAAGAAGGCGTCATCACCGTCGACGAGGCCAAGGGCACCGAGACTACCGTTGACATCGTCGAGGGCATGCAGTTTGACCGCGGTTATATCTCGCCCTACTTCATGACCAATCCCGAGAAGATGGAGTGTGTGATGGAGAATCCTTTCATCCTCCTCTTCGACAAGAAGATCTCCAACCTCAAGGATATGCTTCCCATTCTGGAGGCAACCGCACAGAGCGGCCGCGGCCTGCTCATCATCGCCGAGGATGTTGACCAGGAAGCCCTCGCCACTCTCGTTGTCAACCGTCTCCGCGGTTCGCTCAAGGTTTGCGCCGTCAAGGCTCCCGGCTTCGGCGACCGCCGCAAGGAGATGCTTGAGGATATCGCCATCCTCACCGGTGGCATCGTGATCTCGGAGGAGAAGGGCATGAAGCTCGAGAGCGCCACCATCGACGTCCTCGGCCGTGCCGAGAAGGTGACCGTCAACAAGGAAAACACCACCATCGTCAACGGTGCCGGCGACAAGGATAAGATCGCTGCCCGTGTGGCTCAGATCAAGGCTCAGATCGAGCAGACCAAGAGCGACTACGACCGCGAGAAGCTCCAGGAGCGTCTTGCCAAGCTCGCCGGCGGTGTTGCCGTGCTCCATATCGGCGCTCCCTCCGAGGTTGAGATGAAGGAGAAGAAAGATCGTGTTGACGACGCTCTCTCCGCCACCCGCGCAGCAATTGCCGAGGGCATCGTGCCCGGCGGCGGCGTAGCCTACATCCGCTGCGTTGCAGCTCTCGAAGGCCTCAAGGGCGACAACGACGACGAGACCACCGGTATCGCCATCGTCAAGCGCGCCATCGAGGAGCCTCTCCGCCAGATCGTTGCCAACGCAGGCGTAGAGGGTGCCGTAGTGGTGCAGAAGGTCAAGGAAGGCAAGGCCGACTTCGGCTACAACGCCCGCACAGGCGTGTATGAGAACCTCATGGAGGCCGGCGTGATCGATCCTGCCAAGGTTACACGTGTGGCTCTTGAGAATGCCGCTTCGATTGCCGGTATGTTCCTCACCACCGAGTGTGTGATCGCCGACAAGCCCGAAGAAAATCCCGCACCCGCAATGCCCGCAGGCGGCATGGGTGGCATGGGCGGCATGATGTGATCTCCACACCGACCCCTGTAAAATAACATACGGATATTAAACAGCAGGCGCCTCTTCACCGGCAATGGTGGGGAGGCGCCTGAGTTGTTTATTGATGTCGCTGACCGAAAGGTCAGAACTCAGTGAAAGCGAGCGGGAGCAGTGATGCGACCGAGGGCACTATCGCAACCTCTCTGGATGAAACCAACAGAACCTTTACCGGCCTGGCGGCAAGCATCTCATATTGCAGCAGCGCCTGGCGGCAGGCTCCGCACGGAGCCGTGATCGTCTCGGTCAGGCAGCCGTCGGCATTGCGGGCCGCAATGGCTATCGCCTCGAAGCGAAGCTCGGGATGAGCCGAATGGGCGTAGTAGCAGGCTGTGCGTTCGGCACACATTCCTGACGGATATGCCACGTTTTCCTGATTTGAGCCGGTTACGATCTCTCCGCCCTCCAGTCGGATTGCCGCCCCTACATTGAAGTGGCTGTAGGGGGCATAAGCCCGATAGGTAGCCTCCATCGCAGCCTCACACAGCTCGCGGTCGGCCTGCCCGAGCTCCCCGATGTCGGCATACCTCACGGTCAGGTCTATTACTTTTTCTCTCATCGCCGGGTCTGGGGTCAGTTCGTTCTAACACGGAGGCGCTCGCCGCCCTTGGGGTCATTGGCAATGGAGCGGAAATATCCCTCGTCGTAGCCGCCGTATTCGGGAGAGGCGGGCATACCGGTCTCGGTGCGGAGGAATGAACCGTCGGGATTCTGGCGCTTGATATTGCCGTCGGAGAATTTCACGAGGAGATAATCGCCCAGGGCCTTATAGTCGGCTGTGGCTTTTGTGGCCCAATACTTCGATCGCTCGGTGAGGAGCTTGGAAGCCTCGTCGGGAGTGAGAGCCGCAACCACGGTCACGAGTGAATCGGCCTCGGCGTGCATGGCGTCTTCAAGACCTCCCTGTACGCGGCGGATGTCGGGAATCATTCGGTCGTAGCGGTGATAGGCCTGATTGGCCACGTATGTGTTGACCCAGAAGTTGGCATCCCACGACACATTGTAGAGGTCGCCGTTGCCGACGGCAAATGCGTGAGGCACCTCGGTTATGCCGCAGTAGATCGGCACATAGACGCAGGTGTTGGCATCGTCGCAACCAAACCAGAGAATAGCCTTCATGGCATCGGGCACATTGTCGCGCATCTGGCTCACGAAAGAGAATCCGGTCTGCTGTGTGGCGATGGCGCGCTCGTGCAGATACTCCACCGAGTCAACCTCAAATGTCATCGGGCGCCAGCGGTAGGGCACCTTATACGGACCGGCGCCTATATCGGTTGTCATGTCGAAGGGAGTGCCCTCGAAGTGGTCGCGCATCATGGCCTGGATGTCGCGCACCGAAACCGGCTTGCTGGGCTTCACCCAGAGAGGCATCACTGCGCTTTCGTCTGCCTCCATGATCCAGGGCAGATATTGGTCGGCACCGTCGGAATGACGGTTGAAGAAACTCCACACGCGAGCGTCGCAGCTGCGGAGCGAGCCGAGATCCTTGCCGTCATAGGCCAGCGCGAAGCTGAAGTCCTCGTCCTTGCCGTCGGCGGGATAATATCCCTTTGCACGGGCAAAGTCGATCACATCGGCCGAATAGCGGGTTTGGTCGGGGGTGTCCTTGAGCGGGAACTTGTGGATGCGGGCATGGTTGGCATGACCGGAAATGCAGTCGTCGGGCACACGCCGGGCCACCCATACTGCGCCCTTGTCATCCTTGCCCTTGCCGATCATCTCCATAATCCAGGCATGGTCGGCATCGGCTATAGTGAACGATTCGCCGCTCGAAGCATAGCCGTAGCGGTCGACAAGCGAGATCATCGTGTCGAGGGCCGCATCGGCGGTCTTGGCGCGTTGCAGGGTTATGTAGATGAGCGAGCCGTAGTCGATAGTGCCCGAGCCCTCAAGCTCATGCCGGCCGCCCCATGTCGACTCGGATATGGTCAGGCCGTGTTCGTTCATGTTGCCGTAGGTGGCAAATGTGTGGGCAATCTCGGGGATCTCGCCTAAATATTTACCGGTGTCCCATTCCACCACCTTGCGCATGGTGCCGGGCGCGTGGTCGGCGGCAGGCTGGTTATAAAGCTCGCCGTAGAGAGTGTGGGAGTCGGCGGCATACGAGATGAGTACGGAGCCGTCGACGGTAGCTTTCTTGCCGGCTATGAGGTCGGTGCAGGCCAGCGAAGCGGCTACCGGTAGCGAGAGGATGGCACACGCTGCCACCAGTCGCTTGCAGTCAATGATATTCATGATAGATAATTCTTGTTAGTTCGTAATGATGCGTAAGCAGGACAGCTAATCCATTTGTTGCAACGCAAATATAAATAAAAATCTTGATACTTCTGCCCAGTCGATATAAAATTCTGTTGACCAGATGCATTTCCAACAGGATGAAATGGTCAGATTGCCGGTTGGGGGCGGGGAGTGCTTTCTTATTGATACAAAAATCTGCCGAGAGTGGGCCTATGATGCCTCGGATGGTTGCAATCAGAAAGCACGGTGCCATGTAAGAGATTGATTCATACGCAGTGGGATGGCAAACATTCCTGGCTTTTTTTATGTTTAGAGTTTGAATTGAATTAAACCTTTCGGAAAAATTACCATCCAAATTATAGCCAATAGGTCACTTATTCCGCTTATTTTTATTAAAAATCCCCCACACCTGATATGAAATATCGGTTTTTAGCCATCGTGGTTGGCTCGGGCCTCGCACTGTCGGGCTATGCGCAGCAGGATGCTCCCTTCAAGGATGTGTCTGTGGCTGATGTCACTCTCCCCGCCTCGCAGCCGCTCCCTGCTAAGCTCACATATTCCGAATGTGTCGAAAGAGCCATAGCCTCCAATCCCGACATCAGGCAGACTATTCTGTCGATCCTTCAGGCCGACGAGGATATCGCTGTTGCAAAAGATGCCTGGTTGCCATCGGTCAATTTCTCGACCAGCCACAATTACACCAACTATCCGGTTGCATCGCCGGGGCGCGACGGTAATTCCTACAACAGCTCCTACGGCATCGGAGCGTCATGGACCGTGTGGGAGGGCAACGCGCGTAAATATCGTCTTGAATCATCGCGCCTCCTGCGCCGACAGCAGGAACTCTCGGGCGAGAATCTCGAAAAGGAGATCCGTCTGTCAATCCTCCAGGCTTATCTCAATATCCTCTATGCACGCGAGGCCATCGATATAGCATCCAAGACCCTGGAGGTGAGCACCTATCAGGCCGAGCGGGCAAAGAAGCTCATGGAGGCCGGGCGCTCGTCGCAGGTCGATGTGGCACAGATCGAGAGCCAGCGCGCGCAGGATGAATACAATCTGGTGCAGGCGCAGAGCAGCCTTGCCTCCTACAAGATGACTCTCAAGAGGCTCCTCGCCCTCCGTCTGGACGCCGACACCGATATCGCCGACACAAAATTTCCTGACTCGGAGGTGACAGCCCCCCTGCCTTCGGCCGATGCCACATACGCTGCCGCCATGGCGTGGCTCCCCGAGCTGAGGAGCAATGAGCTCAGCCGCGACATTTATGCCAATGACGTAAAGATAGCCAAGGCCGGCCGGCTGCCCGACATCACCATGCAGGCCGGAGCCGGAACAGGCTATAACTCAGGCGGCCGGAGCTGGGGCTGGCAGATGGGCCACGGTGTGAACGAGTATGTTGGCCTGACTCTCTCGGTGCCTATCTTCGATGCCAACAAGACGAAGAGGGCCGTTGCCAAGGCAAATCTGTCGGCGCTCGAAGCCGATGTCAACCGCGACCGGCTGCTCGACGATCTGTCGCAGACCATAGAGGATCTCTATATCCAGGCCCGCAACTCGAAGGCTAAATACACAAGCGGACAGAGCCGCCTCGAAGCCGCTGAGATGACCGCCGCGCTCGTCGACCGTCAGTTTGAGCTCGGTCTGGTCAATCCGCTCGAGCTGATGACCGCTCACAACGATCTGCTCAGTGCCCGCCTCGAGCAGATCCAGAACAAATATATGGCCATCCTCGCCAACAAGACCATCGAATACTACAACACCCGGGAGATCACCATTCCTTAACAGCGACAATATATAAATCTGACACTAACCGAACCCAAGCAACAATACGAATATATATGAAGATCCCAGCCTCCATATCATTGCTCATCCCGTCGGTACTGACGGTGATGCTTGCGGCCACCTCATGCTCCGAGAAGCCCAGGACCGAGCTGCAGACCTATACCGTGGAGCCGACATCGATGTCGGAATCTGTCACTGCCACCGGCACAATGGAATCGGTGACTCAGGTGGATGTGGGTACACAGGTCACCGGTATCATCAACAAGCTCTATGCCGACTTCAACGACAATGTGAAGCAGGGACAGCTCATAGCCGAGCTCGAGCGAACGGTGCTCGACGCCGAGCTTAAAAGCGCCGATGCCAATGTGCTGTCGGCCAAATCGACCTTTGAATACACATCGCGCAACTATGAGCGCGACCGCGCCCTCCATGACGAGAAACTGATCTCCGACTATGAGTATCAGACCTCGCTCCACGACTATCAGGTGGCCAAACTCAACTATGAGAAGGCACAGGCCGACCGCGTTCGCGCTGCCAAAAACCTCAACTACACCGAGATCTATTCTCCGATCGACGGTGTGGTGATCTCCCGTGAGGTAGAGGTAGGTCAGACCGTTGTATCGAGCATGAATGTGGCCAATCTGTATGTGATAGCTGATCTCGACAATATGCAGGTTGTCGGTAATGTGGACGAGGCCGACATAGGCAAGGTCAAGGAGGGACAGCATGTGACCTTCACCGTCGATGCTTACACCGACGATGTGTTTGAGGGCACTGTGAGTCAGGTGCGTCTCAACCCCACTACGACCTCCAATGTGGTGACCTACGAGGTGATCGTGGCCACAGCCAACCCCGATCATAAACTCATCCCCGGCATGACGGCCAATCTCACCATCTATACTCTCGAGCTCAACGATATCTTTGCCGTGCCCCTCAAGGCTCTGCGTTTCACTCCCGAGATCCAGGAGGGTGGTGATGACTCCGGCAATAAGGACAAGAAGAGTCCTGAGATAGTTCCTCTTGAGGGGGCCGGTCCTAAGTCAACCCTCTGGGTGCTCCGAGACAACCGTCTTGTCGAGACCGCCGTGGAGACCGGTGTCAACAACGGCATCAACCAGCAGATCACTTCCGGCCTGAACCGTGGCGACAAGGTTGCCCTGCAATATCATACTATTTCGACCGAAAAGGCAGCCAAGGCTCAGGAGAATCCCTTCATGCCCAAGCCGCCGGGTGCAAACCGCAACAAGAAGTAACCCCCACCGCCCACAGTCACTCGTCCACAATGTCAAAGAAAGAAATCATTAAGGTTGTCAACCTCAAGCGCTATTTCAAGGTTGGCGACGAGACGGTCAAGGCTCTGCGCGGGGTGTCGTTCACGATCCACGAAGGTGAGTTTGTGACCATCATGGGCACCTCAGGCTCGGGCAAGTCGACCTTGCTCAACACTCTCGGGTGTCTCGACACTCCCACCTCGGGCGAATATCTGCTCGACGGGATATCGGTCCAGAAGATGGGCAAGAACGAACGCGCCCGCATACGCAACCGCAAGATCGGCTTCATCTTCCAGAACTACAATCTCCTGCCCAAGACCACGGCGATGGAAAACGTGGAGCTGCCGCTCATCTACAATCCCTCTGTAAGCGCCAAGGAGCGGGCCGAGCGGGCCGAGCGCTGTCTGCGCGATGTTGGGCTCGGCGAGCGTCTCTACCATAAGAGCAATCAGATGTCGGGCGGACAGCAGCAGCGTGTGGCCATTGCCCGCGCGCTGGTCAATCACCCTGTCATCATCCTGGCCGACGAGGCCACAGGCAACCTCGACACCCGCACCTCGTTTTCGATCCTCACCCTCTTCCAGCGCCTCCATCGCGAGGGTAAGACCATAATTTTCGTGACCCACAATCCTGATCTTGCCCTCTACTCATCGCGCAACATCACTCTGCGCGACGGCAGGATCACCAGCGATGAATATAACGACAACATACGTTCGGCCGAGGAGGTCTACCGCAGTCTGCCCGTCGACAACGAATAATCCCCCCGCGTCATGATAATCACTAATCTACTCAAAGTGGCCCTGAAGGCCATGAACAACAATAAGATGCGCTGCTTTCTGACCATGCTGGGCGTGATCATAGGCGTAGGTGCCGTCATAGCCATGCTCGCAATCGGTCAGGGATCGAAAAACTCCATCAAGGCCCAGATCTCGGAGATGGGCAGCAACATGATCATGATCATGCCCGGATCGGAGAACAGGGGCGGTGTGCGCCAGAGCGGATCGGATATGCAGACACTCAAGCCGGCCGACTTCGAGGCTCTCCAGCGCGAAGCAGAGGGCATCCTCTACATGACGCCCATGGTCAATAGCTCGGGCCAGTGGGTCAACGGCAACAACAACTATCCCTCGCAGGCTCAGGGCGTCAACTCGCAGTTTCTCGACATCCGGCAGCGCAAAGTGTCGGAGGGAGAGATGTTTACCGAGGAGGATGTGCGCAATGCCGCCAAGGTATGCGTCCTCGGCAAGACCCTTGTCGAGAACCTGTTTCCCGACGGTACCGATCCGATAGGCAAGGTGGTGCGCTTCGGCAAGATTCCGCTCACCGTCGTGGGTGTGCTCGACGAGAAGGGCTACAACACAATGGGTCAGGATCAGGATGATCTGGCGCTGGTGCCTTACACCACCATCATGAAGCGGGTGCTTGCCAGCGACTATCTCCAGGGCATCCAGGCCTCGGCTGTGGATGAGGAGCGCACTCAGGAGACTATTCAGGAGATCACCGGGATTCTGCGCGACCAGCACCGCCTGCGCGACACCGACAGCAACGACTTCAATATCCGCTCCATGCAGGAACTCGCCGAAATGATTTCGTCCACCTCCTCGATGATGACCGTCCTTCTTGCGGCCGTGGCCGGAATCTCGCTCCTCGTGGGAGGCATCGGCATCATGAATATCATGATAGTGAGCGTCACGGAGCGCACCCGCGAGATCGGTCTGCGCATGAGCATCGGCGCAACCGGCCATGAGATCATGATGCAGTTTCTCATCGAGGCCGTGATCCTTTCGGTCACCGGCGGACTGCTCGGCATTTTCTTCGGGGCCTTCGCCACATGGATGATCTCCATATTTGCCCACTGGCCTGTGGAGATCAGCTCAGGATCGGTGATCCTTTCGTTTGCCGTCTGCACGTTTATCGGTGTGATATTCGGATTCTATCCTGCCGCCAAGGCATCCAATCTCGACCCTATCGAAGCCATACGCTACGAATAAAGGCCGTTGCGGCTACCATATAAACCGGAGAGGCGGAAGATCATCTGATGGTCTCCCGCCTCTCCGGTTTATAAATGATATGTTGGCTGCTTTACTTGATCTTTTCGAGCTCTGCGCGCAGAGGCTCGAAATCATTGCTCTCAGCGAGGGTGCCGGGGAGTATACGGAGATTGCCCTCGCGGTCAACCACGGCATATTGCGGGATAAACATGAAGCCATTTTCCCCGAATGTGTCATATACTCCCATCTTTACGTATGGGTTGATCATGATATGGTCGCCTATGAGATTGTGGGTCAAGGCCATGTTTTTCCATTGATTCTCAATCCCTTCCCCTTCGTCGATGGATAGATAGAGCAGCTGGATACCGTTTTCGGCGGCATATTTCTGGAGCGGCTCCACATGGGCAAACGATTCGATGCAGGAGCGGCACCATGTGGCCCAGATGTCGATGAACAGCGGTTTGCCTTTGTAGGGACTGAGGATGTCGGTCACGGTCCGTATCGCGGAATTGTCGAGGAAGTGGATGTTGTCATTCTCCTCCGGATTATTGAAGGCAATGTTGCGGGCAGCGCTCTCCTCAAGCACCGGGATGAACGCGCTCTGAGGATAGAGCGCCTTGAAGCGATCCGTGATCTCGGGCACCGACTGGCTGTAGATACCTTTGGACGCGTTGTCAAACAGTGTTGTTCCGATCACGGTCTCGGCCCCCTCCGGCGAGAGGGTCGCCGCCGCATTGTCGGTAAATGGGATTAGCTCTGAATTCGTGATACCCCACCACACTTCGTTGGCCCGGTCTATGCCGTAAAGATGGGTCATGATCCTCGGGAAGTGATAGAAGATGGCGTGCTCGGGTGCGCCGGTATTTATCTCCGCTCTGAGCCGTTTCAGCTCCGACTGCCATACCGGATCATCCTTTTTCCGGTCATACAGGATCAGGAACATCTCGAGCTCATAGAGGCGCATGCTGTTGCGGAAGGCGCTCAGGATTTCGGGGCTGGCCGTGGAGTAGACATTGCACACGCTGTCGATGTAATTGTCGAGTTTGCCGGTGACTACGCTTGCCACCGAGTCGGCATTCAGGCCGAGCTGATCGGCATATCGGGCACCCATCAGGAGCTCGAAATAACGGTGTTCCATATCGAACAGCTCCGATGCGATTTCGCCGTCGGCAGGATTGCCGGTAGACGGCGAGATCTGCACACTGTCTTTTGATGTGCCGTCAATGCCGACCCGGGTCTCCCCCGGCATCAGGTAGAGCGATTTGCTAAACGATTTCTGTTTGTCCAGCGGATCCTGAACCTGAAGTATCATATACTCGATCCCGTCGGTAGGTATCGTTACCGTGGCCGTGCTGTCGTGCCCGAATGTCACCGGATGTTCCTGTGGGGAATATACACCGCGGGTTGAATGTTTGACGGAGATATTCTTTCCCCCGAAGTTTTTGACGGAGATGCTGACGGTGGCCTCGGAATCCTTGTCGGCAGCCCATGCCGATGGTGTGGCAGCAACTGCAGTAGCGATTGCGATCGCCACCCACGAGACAGTTCTGATGATATTCATTTTCTGATATGAGAGATTTAAGGAGTTTTGTGTCGGCAAATATACAAACAATATTCCGCTCTCTCTATTTTCAGGCGATTAATTGCCCGATCCGGTCGAGATATTGTCGCTGTTCAACTTCAGATCTTCGGGATTGAGACGGCCAACGATCTGGATCAGGCATAATGATTTCGGATCGTGGACATAGATGACATATTCCTTCTTGTCACCGTCTATCCGGGAGATGTAGATATCGGTCTTATTGTTTCCGTTGCCAACCTTTACGAGCTGGGTGTAGTCCGTCTTTGCTATGGCCTGTTTTATGTCGCTGTTAAGGGTTGGAATCAGGCTCTTATTTTCGGTTGACAGGGTGCGGAGGAAGTCTATCTTGCCACTCGAAACCTTGACGCCGTTGACATTGATATTGTCAGACATCTTGCCGATCATCGATCCGGACACATAGACCGTGACCACATCCTCGCGGTCATCGTATTTGTCAAATACTTTTGATATCTGGGCTGAGGCCGACATCGCGGCCATGATTATTATTGAGATAAAGAGGGATAAACGTTTCATAGTCATGATTCGGTTGTTGGGTGGCTGTTGGGCCGGTTGATTTCTTCAATGGCGGTGCTGATGGTCTTGTCGGATATATCGCGGACAAATTCCACTTCCGCCATACCTTTGTTGAGTGCGTCGGCAAAGATGGTGAGGGCTTCTTGGGCGGCGGTGTATGCCTCGGCGGGGTCGCTGAACGAATCGGCGGGTTGCTGGCTCCGGGGATTGGCCGACCGGTAGAAAAACAATCCCCCGCATATAATTATGGCAACCGAAGCGGCGATGCCGGATACGCGCATCCACACACTCCGGCGTGGCAGGCGATGGACTGTCACCGCACTATCGCGCCCGGCGGCGTCCCAGCTGTCGATAGCATCATTGAGCCTTTTTTCGAGATCGTCGGGCACCTCGATGGTCCTCTCCATAGCTTCGGAGATGGCTTTGTCGGCCATAAACTCATCTGCCGGCGAATGAGCAAGAAGTCGCCGGAGCTCCTGTTCCTCGGCTTCGGTCGTAGCCCCTTGGTAGAAGCGACCGAGAAGGTCTCTTATCTTGTTGTCGTCATTCATGTCGTTGATAATTCATTATGGCGGTGAATTGTTGCTTCAGCTTTTTGCGTGTCCGGCTCAGGATGGCGCGTATGTTGGTAGGCGACAGGCCGGTGCATGATTCGATCTCCTCTATCGAGCAGTCGGCGATATCCCTCATCCTGATCACTTCGAGCTGCTTTGCGGGCAGACGCTCCATGAGGCGGGAGAGGACAGCTGCGGCGTCGCGCGACTCGATGTCGCGCCCCACATCCGTTTCCGACACCAGGACGGGAGAGTAGAGATCGTCCGACGTTTCGATCCGGCTCCGATTGCGCAGCAAATTTAGACATAAATTCTTTACGACGGTTACAGAAAGAGCTTCCAAGTTGTCGGCTCCGGACAGATCGTCGCGCTTGTGCCATAGCCGGAGATAGGCTTCCTGCACCATGTCCTCGGCATCTTCCCTGCTGCCGGTGATGGCATAGGCTATCCGGTAGAGCTTGTTGCCGAACGGGACAAAGATCTGTTTGAATTCAGAAGCCTCCATCGTGATCTCCGGCTGGGGGTGTAAGTTTACGAGTGTTCATAGGTCAGTGGTGTGAGAGATGGGTGTTACGGGAGAGATTTCAATATAAAGACCCATCCCGGCTGGATTTGTGACACCGAGAGACCAAAAAAATTTTATTTCAGCCGCGAAAGATGGTTCAATTCGCGTAAGGCGAGGCCTGCCATCCTCCTCCGAGAGCCTTATAGAGATTGATAAGGGCGAGATATTCGTCGCGCAGGGCGTTGTTGACGCCTATCTGGGCATCGAAGTAGCGTCGTTGGGCATCGAGGATCTCGATATAGCTCAGATTGCCTCCGCGATATTGAAGCCATGCCAGATGGACATACTTGGCCGCTGCGTCGCGCAGATCCGACTTCACATAATAGTTGTCGCGGTAGCGGTTGTACGCATTGATGGAGGTATTTACCTCGGTGAAGGCGGTGATCACGGCCTGCTCATAGTCGTAGCGCGACTGGTCGTAGGCGGCAATGGCGGCCTCATACTTGCGCTTCTTCCGTCCGAAGTCAAATATCGAGCCTGTGATGCTGGCCAGCGTATAGGTGAAGGGCGACTTGAAGAAGTCGCGGAGGCCATCGTTCTCGAAGCCCGGCGTGAAGCCGAGTGTGAGCGACGGGAAACGGTCGGCATACGTCATGCCCACGTCGGCCATCGCGGCCTGAAGACGTCGCTCGGCAGCCCGGAGATCAGGACGGCGCTTGAGAAGGTCTGACGGCAGTCCGGTCGGGAGCCGGTTGTTGATATTGGTGAAGAACTGATAGTTTTTCTGCTCCAGGGTGTCGCGCGGATACTCCCCCATCAGGGTTGTCAGCGAATTGCGCATTGATGTCACCTTCAGCTCCAGGTCGGGGATGAGAGATGCTGCCGAAGAATATTCCACCACGGCCTGCTGATAGACGGTCTCTGATGTCATGCCCCCCTCAAATCTCAGCTTGGCATAGTGGAGAGCTTCCTCGCGGGTCTGGAGCGTCTGCTTGACGATGGCAAGCTCGCTTTTGAGCGACAGGAGCCGGAAGTAGGCCTCGGCCACTTCGGCTATCAGGGTCATGCGCATTGCGCGGTAGTCCTCGACCGACGCCAGGAATCGTGCCTCGCCGGCATTTTTGGCATGTACCAGCGAGCCCCATAGATTCATCTCCCACCGGATCGGGAGCTTCAGGTCATGCTCGGGATCTTTGGTCGTGGCTCCTCCGTCATACTTGTTTGTCTCATAAGAGTAGGCAGCTTCAACTCCCACCGTCGGCAGGAGGTTGGCCTTGCTGACGCCGTATTGCGCCCGCATCTGCTCCACTCGGGCTGCGGCCTTGAGCAGGTCGCGGTTGTTGTCGAGGGCAATGCGCATTATCGACGAGAGGGTGGAGTCGCCATAAAACTCCCACCATTGCAGATCGGCGATGGAGAGGGAGTCGGTCTGGGCTCCCGACAGATAGCCGGGGATATACGACGACGGCATTTCGGTCTGGGCGCGGGAGAGGTTTTTAGTGCCCGAGCAGGAGGCCGAGATCAGCAGGGTGCATACAGCAGCGGCGATGGCTATATATTTCATTTTGCGGAATCGGTTTGGGATTTTGACTTGCGGCTGAGGCGCTCTGATATGCGGGCCACGGCAACGTAGAAGAATGGCACGAAGATTATGCCGACGGTAATGGCCACGGCCATGCCGAAGAACACTCCGGTGCCGATGTCGCGGCGGGCAGCCGAGCCCGGGCCTGTGGCGATGATCAGGGGCACGAGGCCGAGCATGAACGCGAGCGAGGTCATCACGATCGGACGGAACCTGAGCCGGGCAGCCGTGATAGCCGCTTTTACCGGGTCAAGACCGTTTTCGGTCTCTTTTTTGGCAAACTCCACGATGAGGATGGCGTTCTTGGCCACAAGGCCTACGAGCATCACCAGTCCGATCTGGAAGTAGATATTGTTTTCAAGACCGCAGAGCCAGATGCCGGTATATGCGCCAACTCCTGCGATAGGGAGCGAGAGGATCACGGCCAGAGGCACTGTCCAGCTCTCGTAGAGGGCCGCGAGAAACAGGAATACGAAGAGGAACGCCAGCCCGAGGACGAAGCCGGTGTTGCCCCCCTCGTGCTTTTCCTGATATGAGAGGCCGCTCCATTCGAGCCCGATATTGTCGGGCAGACGGGTGGCTACTATTTCCTCCATAGCCTCCATAGCTTCACCGGTGCTGTAGCCTTTGGCTGCATCGCCCGAGATTGTGGCCGAGTTAAACATATTGAAACGGCTTATAGTGCCGGGACCGGTGGTGAAGCTGCTCTTGCCGAGAGCCGAGGTGGGCACCATGGTGCCGTCGTGGCTCTTGACGAAAAAGAGGTTCAGGTTATCGCGCCGCGAGCGGTAGGGAGCGTCGGCCTGGATATAGACGCGGTAGATGCGGTTGAACATGTTGAAGTCGTTGACATAGATCGATCCGGTGAAGGCCTTCATGGTCGAGAAGATGTCGCTCACAGGGATACCGAGCAGACGGGCGCGGTCGCGGTCAACGTCGAAATAGAGCTGCGGAATGTCGGCCTGCATTGAGGTGGACAGATTGGCAATGGCGCCCGACGAGGCCGCATAGTGGAGCAGGGTGTCGACGGCAGCCTGAAGGTCGGCATACGAGGCATCGCCACGGGCCTCGAGCACCATCTCGAATCCTCCCGAGCTACCCAGACCGGGGATGATGGCAGGTGAGAATATGTAGGCTTTACATTCGGGATAAGACGAGAGCTCAGATTTCACACGCTCGCGGATCTCGGCTATGTCGTCGGTGGTGCGTTCATCCCACGGCTTGAGGATGACCGTGAGCTGGGAATGTGCCTGATTGGAGCCTACGCGGGGAGATGACCCGGTGACATTAAGCACATATTCCACATCCGGATCGGCCATGAGCCAGTCCATGGCCCGCTCGGTGACATCGCGGGTACGCTCGATGGTGGCGCCCTCGGGCAATTCGAGTTCTACGGTGAAGTAGCCCTGATCTTCCTGCGACATAAAGCTCCGGGGCATGAGGGCGTTCATGATATAGATGAAGACGAGCGCGATGCCGAAGGCGGCATACATCCGGCGTGGATGTGACACGGCGCGGCGGATGGCCTTGCCGTAATAATTATTGCCCTTGGCGAGCCACTGGTCGATCCATACGAAGATCTTGGCTTTCTTGCCCGAGGTCTCGGGCCTGAGTATCTTGGCACACATCACCGGCGACAGGGTGAGGGCCACGATGGTGGAGATCACGACCGACACGGCGATAGTCACGGTAAACTGGCGGTAGAGCTGACCGGTGATTCCCGGCAGGAAGCTCACGGGGACAAATACCGCGCAGAGCACGAGCGACATGGCCACAAGCGAGCTTCCGAGATTGGTCATTGCCTTTTCGGTAGCCTCCTTGGGAGGGAGCCCCTCGGTGTGCATGAAGCGGTCGACATTCTCGACCACAACGATGGCATCGTCCACCACAATACCTATGGCCAGGATCAGACCCAGAAGGGTGAGCATATTGAGAGAGAAGCCGAAAATGAGCATCACGCCGAATGTGCCTACAAGGGAGATGGGCACCGCGATGACCGGAATGAGGGTGGCCCTCCAGTTCTGGAGCGAGAGAAACACCACGATGATCACGAGCACGAGAGCCTCGAAGAAGGTGCGGTAGACATGGTGGATCGAGTCCTTGATGTAAGAGGTCATGTCAAACGGAATGTCGTAGGTCACTCCGTCAGGAAATCCTTTGGCAATATTGGCCATCTCGGCCTTCACGGCCTCGGCCACATCCATTGCGTTGAAGCCGGGCAGCATATTTATGTTGATCACGGCTGCATTGCCGCCGTTGATGCCGCTCTCGGTGGCATAGCTCTGGGCTTCGAGCGAGATGGTGGCAACGTCGCGCAGACGCACTACCGATCCGTCGGGCTCGGCGTGGATCACTATCTCCTCAAATTCGTCTACGGTCGACAGTCGGCCTCGGGCTATGATTGGCATGGTAATGTCGACATCGGCAACGGGAGCCTGACCCAGAGCGCCTGCTGCGCTCTCGCGGTTCTGATCCTTGAGAGCATTCTGAAGATCCTTTACGGTGAGACCGAAGTTGGCCAGCTTGTCGGGCTGCACCCAGATCTGCATGGCGTAGTAGCGTCCGCCGACGCTTGTCACGCTGCCCACACCGGGTATGCGTCGCAGGGGGTCGATCACATTGAGGGTGGTGTAGTTGCTGAGATATACTTCGTCAAATTTAGGATCGTCGGAGGCAACGGTGATGGTCAGCAGCTTACTGGCTGTCTCTTTTGACACGGAGATACCGTTCTGCACCACCTCGGCAGGCAGACGCGATTCGGCTTTCTTGATGCGGTTCTGGATATCGACGGCTGCCAATTCTGGATCGACATCGATGTCGAAAGTAACCGTAGCCGTGAATCCGCCCGAATTGGAGCATGACGATGACATATAGATCATGCCGGGAGTGCCGTTGAGCTCCTGCTCGATCGGGGTTGCCACAGCCTGGGTGACGGTCATGGCATCGGCACCGGGATATGAGGCCGTGACCTTCACCACAGGCGGAACTATTTCGGGGTATTGATCGACCGGAAGCATCGTCAGGCCGATGGCTCCGATAATGAGGATCACTATCGAAATGACGATCGAGAATACCGGATGTTCGAGAAAGAAGTTTTTGCGCATCTCACACCTCCTTCACTATGGTTTGTTCAGCGGAGGCCGGGGTTGCCACAGAATCGCTCGGAGCCACTTTCATGCCGTGGTTGAGCTTGTGGAAGCCTTCCACCACAATGCGCTCGCCCTGGCTCAGGCCGCGCTCGATGATGGTGTTGTTGCCTGTCTCGGGGCCTACCTGTACAAATCGCTTCTCGACCGTGCTGTCGGGTCGCATCACATAGATATACACGCCGTTTTTCTCGATGATGAGCGACTTGGTGGGCACATCGATCGCATTCTCGCGCACATCAAGTAGCACTCTGACTTTTGTAAACTCGCCCGGCAGAAGCGTGTGTTCGGGATTAGGCATCTCGGCGCGCACCGAGAATGTGCCGGTCTTGGGATCGACCTGCGGCTCGGAGAAGTCAACCCGGCCTTTGTGGGGATATTTAGTGCCGTCGGCCAGAGTGACGGTGACGTAGGAGTTTCGCTTGCCGGTCGAGTCGGCGTCGCCGAATTTGACATTGCTGTCGCGGCTCCGGAGATAGTCGAGTGAGGTCATGGAGAAGTCCACTCTCACGGTATCGCTCTTTACGATGGTGGCCAGATGCGATTTGGCTCCGGGGCCTACGAGTGTGCCTATGTCGGTGACACCCTCGGAGATATAGCCCGAGATCGGAGCGGGCACAACCGTGTAGCCGAGCGTGAGTTCGGCCTGGGTGAGATCAGCGCGGCTCACCTCCACCTCGGCCCGGGCGGTTTCGTATGCTGCCTGGGCATTGTCAAGGTCGAGCTGCGAAGCGGCATTCTGGGCATATAGCGGGGTTATACGGTCGAGGTCGTGCTTGGCCTTGCGCTCCTGGGCTTCGGCCTTGTTGAGGAGCGCGCGGGCTTTGTTGACGTTGGCCTGATATATCCTTGGGTCGATGATGAACAGGGGCTGGCCTTTGGTGATGTATGTTCCCTCCTTGAAGCACATCTTTTCGAGATATCCCTCTACGCGTGCATGGACCTCGACAGACTGCTGGGCACGTATTCTTCCAACATATTCACCGTAGAGATTGACCTTGGATGTGTCTACCGTCTCTACTCCGACGGTCGGCAGCGGCGGGATCTGTGTCTTTGTCCGCTTCAGATAGAAAAACAGCACTAATCCTGCTATGATTATGAGGATCAGCAGTAGGATTATGATTCTGGTTTTGCGGGGCTTTGACATGATGGCCCGCAGAAATGCATTGGTTTTCATGATGAATGGTTGGAGTGAATCGGTAGGTGCCGGTACATATTTTGTGATAACGGATTAACGCGCCAATGGGCTTTATTGTTTCCACAAAGTTACATGGTTGGATCGGTTTTTTGCCACTGAGTTGCATTTTTTTACGATTACTTTTGTGGAATATATCCCATTTACTCTGCTAAGTTTCATTAAATCATAGCTTTATGAAGCGTCCGCTATACATCGTTCTCTCACTTCTGCTTGCCGTCACTACGGGTTGCGGCAGTAAGTCTGGATCTATCCATGACCATGACCATGAACACGATCACGATCATGACCACGGGTCGGAGCATGTCCATTCAGAAGATCACGACCATGATCACGACCACGAAGGCCACAGCCATGACGATCATGACGGACACGATCATGAGGGGGAACACGGGGATGAACACGGACCCGATGTGATCGTGCTCGCTCCCGAGAAAGCCCACGCATCGGGAGTGAAAGCCGATACGGTGACAGCCGGGACTTTCAACTCGGTCATAAAGACCTCGGGCCGCGTGCTGCCCGCTGCGGGTGAGGAGACCACGGTGGCGGCAACGGTGGGCGGAATCGTGAAGTTCACCCGTCCGCTGACTGAGGGAGCCGAGATAGGCCGGGGCACTCCCGTCGTGACTATCTCGACCGCTTCGCTTCCCGACGGCGACATAGTGCGACGCACCCGGATTGCCTACGAACAGGCGCGTGCGGAATATGAGCGGGCCGAGAGCCTGCTCGCCGACCGCTTGGTGACCAAGCGCGATTTTGAGGCGGCTAAGGCTGAATATGAGCGCGCATCGCTTGCCTACGAAGCCGCCGGCAAGGGACGTGCGGGCGGAGGAGTGAGTGTGTCGTCGCCTTCAGGTGGATTCGTGAAGCAGCTGATGGTGAAGGAGGGTGATTATGTTGAGATGGGGCAGCCCATCATGACAGTGACAAAAAACCGCAATCTGCACCTGCGGGCCGATGTCGCCGAACGCGACTTTCCTGAGCTCCGCAACATAACCTCGGCCCGTTTCCGCCCCGCATATTCGTCAGACAAGATCTATGACCTGGCCGATATGGGAGGAAAGGTGGTGTCTTACGGACGGACGCCCGGTGCGGGAGGTGCCTTTATTCCGGTCACATTCGAGTTTAATAATACGGGCGATATCCTGCCCGATTCCTATGCTGAGGTATACCTTATCGGTCGCCCGAAGACCGGAGTCATGTCCGTGCCTGTGGGCGCGCTCTCGGAGGAGCAGGGTGTGTTTTTCGTATATGTCCGCGAGGATGAGGACTGCTACCGCAAGCGCGAGGTCAAGACCGGTCTCAACGACGGCAGCCGTGTGGAGATCCTCTCGGGTCTCGCCCCCGGTGAGGTGGTAGTAACCGAAGGAACGGTATATGTGAGGCTTGCCGGAGCATCCGCCTCTATTCCCGGCCATACCCATAACCATTGATCACACACTCTCAGGATATGCTTGACAAGATAATCGGTTTCTCACTGCGCAACAGGCTTCTGGTGCTTGTGGCGGCTGTCATTCTGATTGTGGTGGGTCTCAATATCGCCCACAGATCTGAGATAGATGTGTTTCCCGATCTCAATGCGCCCACGGTGGTCGTTATGACCGAAGCGCCCGGGATGGCCCCGGAGGAGGTGGAGAATTTCGTTACGTTCCCTATCGAGACCGCCGTAAACGGTGCGACGGGCGTGAGACGCGTGAGATCGTCGTCGACAACGGGATTCTCCGTCGTATGGGTTGAATTTGACTGGGGCACTGACATCTATCTCGACCGCCAGATAGTGTCGGAGAAACTCGCTACGATCGGCGATGCTCTGCCCGACAATATCGGCCAGCCTACTCTCGGCCCGCAATCATCTATCCTCGGCGAGCTGCTCATAGTGGGCCTGACGGCCGACTCCACATCGATGCTCGATCTGCGCACCATCGCCGACTGGACCATACGTCCGCGCCTGCTCTCGACCGGAGGCGTGGCTCAGGTGGCCGTGATCGGAGGCGATCTCAAGGAATATCAGATCCTTGTTGACCCCGGCAAGATGAAGCATTACGGCATTGCGCTCGACGATGTCATGGAGGCGGCAAGAGGCATGAACCGAAACACCGGCGGAGGCATAATCTATGAATACGGCAACGAATATATAGTGCGCGGTGTGGCCACCCAGGATGTGATAGGACGTATATCCCACAGCGTGGTGAAGAGCGGCAAGGATGGCGAGACGGTGACTCTGGGCGACATAGCCGAAGTGACCGTCGGCGCGAGCACGCCCCGTCTGGGCCTTGCCTCGGAGAGGGGTAAGCCCGCGGTGCTCCTGACTGTGACCAAGCAGCCTTCGACCGGCACCATAGAGCTGACCGAGAATATCGAGGCGGCTCTCGACGATGTGAGGAAAAATCTGCCCGCAGATGTGCATATCTCAACCGACATATTCCGTCAGTCGGCTTTCATCGAGAGCTCGGTGGCCAATGTGAGGAGTTCGCTTATCGAGGGCGCTATCTTCGTGGTGGTTGTGCTGTTCCTGTTTCTGGCCAATGTGCGCACCACCGTGATCTCGCTCGTCACTATCCCTCTGTCGCTGATAGTGTCGCTTATAGTGCTGTATCTGCTCGGCCACACTATCAACACCATGAGCCTCGGCGGCATGGCCATTGCCATAGGTTCGCTTGTAGACGACGCGATAGTTGATGTCGAGAATGTGTGGCGACGGTTGCGTGAAAACCGTAAGCTCGAAGCCGGGCAGCGGCGGTCGACGATAGCGGTTGTCTACGACGCATCCAGAGAGGTGCGTATGCCTATCCTCAATTCCACTCTGATCATAATAGTGTCTTTCCTCCCGCTCTTTTTCCTTAGCGGCATGGAGGGACGCATGCTCATACCTCTTGGCATTGCCTTCATAGTGGCGCTCATTGCCTCGACCATTGTGGCTCTTACGCTGACTCCCGTGTTGTGCAGCTATCTGCTTGGCCGCAACGGCAAGGACGGCGACGAACTGCCGCGCGAGGCTTTCATCACGGTATGGCTCCGCAAATACTACCGCCGGGCGCTCATCTGGGCTCTGGGCCACAAGAAGCCGGTGATGATTTCGGCCGGGGCGCTACTGGTGGCGGCGATAGGGCTGTTCTTTACGCTCGGACGCAGCTTCCTGCCATCGTTCAACGAAGGTTCGTTCACCATCAATGTAAGCCTGATGCCGGGCATAGCGCTTGACGAGAGCGACCGGATCGGACGTCAGGCCGAGGAGCTGCTTCTCTCGATCCCTGAGATACAGACCGTGGCCCGCAAGACCGGACGCGCCGAGCTCGACGAACATGCTCTCGGAGTAAATACGTCGGAGATCGAGGCGCCTTTTGTCCTTGGCGACCGGAGCGCAGCCGAGCTGCTTGCCGATGTGCGCCAGAAGCTGTCGGTGATCCAGGGCGCCAACATAGAGATCGGGCAGCCGATCAGCCACCGTATTGACGCGATGCTGTCGGGCACCCGGGCCGCCATTGCTATCAAGGTGTTTGGCGACGATCTCAACCGCCTGTTCTCGATCGGCAATCAGATAAAGGGAGCAGTGGGAGATGTCGAGGGAATAGCCGACCTCAATGTAGAGCAGCAGGTGAGCCGTCCGGAGCTCAAGATCGTGCCACGTCCGGAGCTCATGGCCCGCTACGGTATATCCGAGCCTGACCTTAACGAGGCGATAGAAGTGATGCTTGCCGGTGAAGCGGTGAGTCAGGTCTATGAAGGCGGACGGAGTTTCAATCTTGTAGTGAGGGCCGATGACAGGAGTCGCTCTACAGCCGACGACATAAAAGGTCTGCTCATTGACACTCCCGACGGAGGCAAGATTCCGCTGGCCAATGTAGCCGATGTGGTGTCGTCGACCGGTCCCAACACCATCAACCGCGAGAATGTGCAACGCAAGATTGTCGTTTCGGCCAATACGTCGGGGCGCGATGTGCGCGGTGTGGTCGATGATATCCGCAGCCGCATCGAGAAGTCGGTAGAGCTCCCCGAGGGCTATCACATAGAATATGGCGGACAGTTTGAGAGCGAACAGGAGGCGAGCCGCACTCTGATGCTCACTTCGCTGCTGAGTATCATTGTGATCTATCTCCTGCTCTATATGCAGTTCCGCAATGCAACCGAGAGCGGTGTGATCCTCCTCAACCTCCCCTTTGCCCTTATAGGTGGTGTCATCGTACTGTGGATCACCGGAGCCGACGTGAGTATTCCGGCCATCATCGGTTTCATCTCGCTGTTCGGCATAGCCACGCGCAACGGAATGTTGCTCGTGACGCGCTACAACAACCTCCGTGAGACCGAGGGAATGCCTCTGACCGAAAGCGTGATCAATGGCTCCATTGACCGTCTCAACCCGATCCTCATGACGGCCCTGACATCGGCGCTCGCCCTGCTTCCGCTCGTGTTCAGGGGCGATCTGCCGGGCAATGAAATCCAGGCTCCGATGGCAGCCGTTATCCTCGGCGGCCTTATCTCGTCGACCCTGCTCAACGGCTTCATAATCCCTATTGTGTATCTGCTGATCAACGGCCGCAAGTCAACCGCGTCTTCGTCGGGAGATTGAGACATCGCGTAAAATTATTACCTTTGCATACATTTTTCCGTAGAGACTATCCATCAATGAAAAAGACAGCCTTCACCATATTTTCGCTTTTCATCTGCACATTCGTGGCCCGTGGCCAGGGATTAGGCAGCATCCTCCAGTCGATTGAGAAGAACAACGCGGAGTTGCGGGCGATGCTCATGGATAATGAGGCGGTGGATGCCGATATGCGTGCTGAAAATACCCTTGCCGGGCCATCGGTCGAATACAGCCCTTTCTGGCAGAAGGGGGTGTCGGGTATGTCAAGCACTGAGCTCATAGTGTCGCAGGAATTTGATTTCCCAACGCTTTATTCTTCCCGCAACCGGAGCGCCGACATGGAATCGCGGGCGCTATCGCTCCGATATGAGGCTACGAGGTGTGAGCTGCTCCTTGAGGCAAAGCTAAAGTGTCTGGAGCTGATCAAGCTCGGCAGCGAGCGCAATCTTATCGACCGGCGGCTCACGTCGGCTGACAATCTTCTTGAAATTGTTAAGAAAATGGAGGAGCGTGGCGACATCACGGCTCTTGACCTCAATAAACTCCGCATGGAGAGGATGAGCCTTGAGGCCTCGGCGCGCATCAATGAAGCGCAGCAGATAGCCGTGAGGCAGTCGCTCCTCGAAATGAATTCTTCCGAGCCACTGACATTTGAGGGGCTTGAATATCCGGAGACACCGATGATTGCCTCCTATGACGATTTTCGGACTAAGGCTATCGAATCGGATGCAACCGTAAAGGCCGCTCTCGGCGATGTTGCCGCCGCCGGTCAGCAGCTTAGTGTGTCGCGCATGGGGTGGCTTCCGTCACTATCGATGGGATTCCGCCGAAATACCGTTCCCGGTGAGGCTCAGAATGGCTTGGTTGTAGGAATGTCGTTTCCGGTTTGGTCTACCGGTAAACATGTCAAGGCTGCCCGGGCTCGCAAGGCTGCTGCCGAACTCCGTGCCGACGAGGCAACGCGCCAGGTAGAGGCACGCATACGCTCGCAATATAACGAGCTTCAGACTCTCGACACAACTGTCCGATCCTACGATCCTGCGCTGATGTCGGAGACACTGCGCCTTTTGGGCAAGGCTCTTGAGGGCGGCCAGATCACCGTCATAGAGTATTTCAATGAAACGGCACTGGTCTACGGTAAGATGCAGGAGCTGATGGACGCCCAGTATCAGTATCAGGTTGTGATGGCCTCCCTGACGCGCTCGTCGCTCTGATCTACGCCGTGATTTTTCTGAGCAGGACAGTGGCCTGAGCGGCAATTCCCTCGCCGCGTCCGGTGAAGCCGAGATGCTCGGTGGTCGTGGCTTTGACGCTTACACAGTCCATATCTATATCGAGAGCCGATGCTACATTGGCTCTCATTGCGTTTATGTGGGGAGCCATCTTGGGAGCCTGCGCTATGATGGTAATGTCGGCGTTGACGGGCATGTAACCTTTGGCCGCCACGGCCTCAACAACTTTGCGGAGCAGAATCATGGAGTCAGCCCCCTCATAAGCCGGGTCGGTGTCGGGAAAGAGATGGCCGATGTCGCCCAGAGCGGCGGCGCCGAGCAGTGCGTCGGCAAGGGCATGGAGAGCCACGTCGGCATCGCTGTGGCCGAGCAGTCCGGTTGAGTGGGGTATATCGACGCCGCAGATAATGCAGCGGCGGTTGGGGGTCAGACGATGCACGTCAAAGCCATTGCCGATTCTGTACATACTGAATAAATTTAGGGTGTGGAAAGGGTATCAGCGCCTACGGCCTCCGAATATCTCTTTCAGGCCATCCATATCGAAGGTGAGTGTAAAGCGCAGTGTCTGGTCGAGAGGCGAGGTCTGGGCGGTGGCGAGCATATATGATGCGTCAAGCCGGAGCACATTGAGTGAGAAGCCCGCTCCGAGGCCGAAATACTGTCGGTTGCCTTTCATTGCGTGTTCGTAGAAGTAGCCGGCGCGGAGAAAGAACTGGCTGTTGTAGCTGTATTCGGCACCGAGGCTCCACATTATCTCCTTAAACTCTTCTGAGGCACCGCCTGGAGCGTCGGAAAACGATTTGAAGATGCCGGTGATCGGCGACATGTTTTCCCATTTCTCGAGGGCGTCGATATACTCTTTCTGTCCTTCGGGGGTGGAGAGATCGTAGGAGCTCTCGAGCGGGCGGGCGGGCACGAGGAGTTTGTTGGCGTCGAGGGCGAGAGTCAGGTTGTGGTAATCGGCCAGGGGGAAGGTGAAGGCAGTGCCCAGACGGAGGTTGGTGGGCAGGAAGGCCGGATTGTCGCCCTGATTGTAGGCAACCTTTGTGCCGATATTGGAGATGTCCCATCCCCATGAGAACTGACACTCGTTGCGGTTTATGATAGGATAGGTGGTGTAGTAGCCCGAGATATCTGCCGAGAAAGCCGAGGCTCCGGTGTTCTGATCGCCGGCGTAGGAATCGGAGAAGCCGAGGTCGGAATAGATGTAGCGGAACACGACGCCCATCGAAAATTTTTCTGACAGTTTGCGCGAATATCCCACGTCGAAGCTCATCTCATAGGGGTTGAGGGTCTGACCATTGTAGGCGTCGGAGCTGGAGGTCGTTACCTCGCCCAGCGAGAAGTAGCGGAGGGTTGCCGACAGAGCCTGATTGTCTTCATGCCCAACTTTCCAATAGCCTGAGAGATTGGCAAGGAAGATGTCGTTGACGAGGCTGCGGAGCCAGGGGGTATAGCTCAGCGAGAGGGCTGCCTTGCTGTAGGCAAACGCATATTTCGACGGATTCCAGAACTGGGAATTGGCATCGGGGTCGGTGGCGGCTCCGAGATCGCCCATCGAGGCGCCTCGCGCGTCGGGGGCAATATTGAGCGAGTTTACACCGGTCTGGAGCGGATTGAAGTCGTTCTTGTCCTGCGACCTGCCGATCATGGGCGTCAGCACGGCAAGCAGGACAGTCAGAATGGGGAGGATATGACGATATTTCATCGGCTGCTGAGAGAATCGTAGGGGAAAAGATGGAGAGTGTCTACCCTATAATAACTCGCTCAGCCCCGAAATATTGTGATGCGGCTCCGCTATTTGAGGCGGGCGCGCATACAGATATCGGCCGACAGGGTCGGTATAGATGCCTCGATGATGTCGCCGGTCTTCATCGGCAATCTTACCGGCAGGATGGCCGGACATATTATGTCGCCGTTGCGGATGGTGAGGTAGCGGGCCACCGAGGCCACAGCTTCGTCTATCGCCATGCTCTGACGGTCGAGTGAGAGAGAGATGTCTCCGCAGGTGATGTCGATGTTTTCCACGTCAGTATCGGCGAGCTCGATCCACTTGCCTTGCTGGATGCAGCCGTCGAAGCTATGCGACAATGCTCCGGCAAAGGTTGCCTCGGGTTGCGGACAGATCTGAAGCAGGAGTGTCACCGCATCATAGTAGCGGGAAGCGAAGCGGGGCGCTATCCCCTTGCCGAGACGGCTGACCCGGAGCCCCAGCAGGAGACGCGCCTCCCAGGCGGGAGCGAAGTCGGGGAGGAAAAGCGGGCGGTCGGGGAGGGTGATGGCCGAGTCGGGGATCATCTCTGTCTCCGGAAAGACATTCACCGCATGACCCGGCTGGCGGGTCAGTACAATCATTTTCATAGTCTGTCAGCGTCTTATCGGGGAGTGAAGATTGGCAAGCCGGTTATACATCACTGCCAGATGGGAGTAAAACGAAGTGTTCTGGATGACGATGTCCTCGCGGGTGCGCAGACGGAAGGGGGTGAAGTTCCAGAGCGCCTTTATTCCGGCAGCCACGGCATGGTCGGCTGCGTTCTGGGCGTTCTCGACCGGAACGGCTACTACGGCTATCTCGGCGCCGAGCGTAGGGCGCAGCTCCTCCAGCCGGCTCATGGGATATATCTCCACTCCGTCGATGATCTTGCCGGCGAGATCCGGATTGGTGTCGAATCCGGCCACGATGTGGAGGCCGTAGTTCTGGAGGCCGCGGTCGGCTATCAGGGCGCTGCCGAGCGATCCGCACCCGATCATCACGGCTGGATGCGACCGCCTGAAGCCGAGAAACTGCGAGAGTTTGTGCTCCAGCGACACCACTTCATATCCCACTCTCGTCCGCCCCTTTATCTTGAGATATGACAGATCCTTTGCCGTCTGTGAGGGATCGACATTGAGCTCCCGCGCTATGGCTGTGGAGGAGACATACTCTACCTTCGAAGCCCTCAGCATGGAGATGTAGGCAAGATACCAGGGGAGGCGTTCGAGTGTCGGACCGGGTATTATGTCGCGCGTCATAGTGAGTGGTAGGGGGGTGGTGATGTGATTAGCGGGTGTTCTGCAGGCTTTGGTTGCGGTTGTTGGAGCCGCGGCCTCCAAACGGATTGGTGTATGTGTTACCTCCGTTGCCATTGCCGATGATGGGGCGGCCAAACTGGTCATACTGTTGTTCTTCCTCTTCCTCGGGCAGCGGTTCTTCGCCAGGCTTGCGCTTGGGCTTGTTTTTCTTGATGTCGTTGTGTTTCTGGAGGTCGAGAGGAATCTCATAGATGTCCCAGCTCTGCTCAACATCCCAATTCTTCATCAGCGCTATCTTTTTCGGGAAATAGACTGTCTCCTCAGGCTGGATGGAGTCGAGTAGTGAGCCGGTGTCATATCTTCCGTTGTCGTTTTCATCAAAATAGAGGCGGGCATAGTAGGTGGAAGGATCGAGATAGCGTAGCTCTGCCTTTCCGTCGGTCACCTTGGCCTGGGCTACGGGTTTATCGCTCTTGTCGAGCAGTTCGACCACGGCGTTGCGGCCTCCGGTGCCTGTCACGTTGAAAATGATGGCTGAATATTCGTCGATATTCTTGGCCTTAAACTCGGTGACGGTCTTTGGCAGAACCTCACCGTAGACGCTCACCAGGGCAGTCGAGTCGATCGTCAGTTTATATGACGCTCCCGAACGCCACTCAACCGGGCTTCCTTCGAGCTCAAGGATACGGCCTGGATTCGGTCGCACGAGGGTGAAGCCGGGTATCTTGACCCATGCCGAGTCTCCTTCGGGTTTCATTTCGAGCACTACGGCGGCGGAGTCGAAGCGGGCAAGCGGGCGGTCGATGGTGAAGCGCACCGGTTTGTTCAGGGCCTGGGTCTTGCCCCCGGTCATGGTTATGCCCATAAGCGGTACGGCCGGTGCCGCGGGTGCGACGGAGTCGGTTGCCACCGAGTCATTTTCGTTGCTCTTCCTGGCCTGGGTGTCGTCGTTCTCCTTTTTCTTTTTCTTGGGCGATGTTCGCAGAAACATCTTGACCGTGTCGGTGGTCCACACAAGTTGGTCGGCGGTGTCGGTCATCAGGTAGCGTGTCGACACGAGTAGCGAGTCTGTCTTTATTACCATTGAGTCGGTGATCCACACATCGAGGGTGTCCCGTCCGGCCGACATATCTATCACTCCCCATTGGGCTGAGGATCTTCCGTCGAGCGCTGCTAACGGTCCCGTCGGAGCTACGATCTTGAGCTCGGGCATGCTGTCGGACGGGGCGTTGAAGAGCAGCGACAGACGGTTGGCCGACGGTCGCTCATATTTGGTCATGTAGGAGGGCTTGTATTCCTCATTAAACCATGTGAGGAGAATATCGTTGGGCAGAAAGAGCGAGGCATCGACCGTTACGATCGAGTCGGTGCCGTCGGTGGCTTTCAGGGTGTCTGATACTGTTGTGGGCACCACCGAGGGGGTGACTATCTCGTCGAGGAACGCTATATCTTCGGAGCGATCCCAGTGATAATCGCCGTTCTGGTCGTTGAGGGCATAGATCCGGTAGGAGCCGGGCGCCAGATTGCGCAGAGTGAACTGACCGCGCTGATTGGTTCGGGTCACCCGCTCAAACGGGAGAGTGTAGATTGCGGAGTCGGGGGTGTTGCTGTTATAGACGCCCACGAGCATGCTCTGGGCGGGTTCGAGGGTACGGGCTTCAAACACCATACCTGAAATGGACAGGGTGTCGATGGTCGGTCCGGTTGAAAATGCAAACGAAAATCCGTCGAGCGGATTGCCCTCGTTGAGGTCGACAATGGCATCGCCGAAGTCAATCGTATATGTGGTGGAGTCGCGTATTGTGTCGCGAAGCTCTACCGTGATGGTTTTTCCGTTTGACGATATGAGCGGCTGGCGTTTCTGGGCCGGGCTGACGATCACGGTCTGCTGCACGTTTTTCAGATTGATATTCTCGTCAAAGTGCAGTTTGATCTTACTGGTCTTGACATCTACTGCGCCATAGCCGGGTTCGCCGGATACGAACACGGGGGGAGTGACGTCTCGCGGCCCTCCCTCGGGGCGCCCCAGCGAGGCACACCCGGCGGCCAAAGCGGCTATCATCGCAGCAATCGCCGGCAACAATGTCATCGGACGGCGCCTGAGTAGGTGCCGTAAATCTCTGAGGTTGATCATAACTCCGCAAAGTTACGAAAAAATATTCCTTCCGGCTCCGTTTGGCTCCCTTTTCCTGCCGGGAGCGGGTGGTGCTGATAATAATGATACGGGCGGAAGCCATGCCTCGCGCACTGCTTCCGCCCGGTTTGGGAGTATCTATCAATCAATCTATCACTTTATCTAACTTTTGAAGAGGAGGGGGGTGTGTCGTTGTTTGACATTGCAAAATTACAGCGAATATGACAGATGCAACAGTCGCCGTGGTTAACGAGTGTTAAAATAGTTGCGTATTTGTTACAACCCGAGTCAATAGATTGATTTGTAGGGGTCTATTTGTGGCGAAGGACAGAGAAAATATGCCAGAGGGCAATGGCGGCGCTGACCGACACGTTGAGAGAGTGCTTGGTGCCGTATTGCGGGATTTCAAGACAGATATCGGCTGCGTCTACGGCCTCCTGGCTTACACCGTCTACCTCGTGTCCTACAATGACGGCATATTTCCCCTCAGGATCGGGCCGGAAATCGGGAAGCATCACGCTGCCTTTGACCTGTTCGAGGCAGCAGATGGTGAATCCCTCGGCGCGGAGCGAGGCTATGGCCTCACTGACTGTTGGGAAATAAGTCCAGGCAACGGAGTCTTCTGCTCCCAGAGCCGTCTTGTGGATCTCGGGACTCGGCGGACATGCCGATATGCCGCACAAGGCTATGCGCTCGACCAGCAGGGCGTCGGAGGTGCGGAAGAGCGAGCCGATGTTGTTGAGGCTGCGGATATTGTCGGCAATCAGGACCAGAGGTAACTTCGGCCGGCCACGGTATTGGTCTACCGAGGGCCGGCCGAGGTCCCATATCGTTTTTTTCTCCATGCGCGGGATCAGGAGATTATGTCGAAACCGGTGTAGCGGCGCAGACATTCGGGCACTACGATGCCTTCGGGTGTCTGGTTGTTTTCAAGCAGGGCAGCCATGATGCGGGGCAGGGCGAGAGCCGAGCCGTTGAGGGTGTGGCAGAGGGCCGTCTTCTTGTCGTCGGTGCGGTAGCGGCATTTGAGGCGGTTGGCCTGATAGGTCTCGAAGTTGGATACCGACGACACTTCGAGCCAACGCTTCTGAGCGGCCGAGAATACCTCGAAATCGAATGTGATGGCTGAGGTGAAGCTCATGTCGCCTCCACAGAGACGGAGGATGTGCCACGGGAGTCCGAGCTCGTCGAGGAGGCTCTGGACATGGTCTTTCATCTCCTCAAGGGCTGCATACGAATCTTCGGGGCGCTCGATGCGTACTATCTCGACCTTGTCAAACTGATGAAGGCGGTTGAGGCCGCGCACATCCTTGCCGTAGCTTCCGGCTTCGCGGCGGAAGCATGCCGAATATGCACAGTTCTTGATGGGCAGACGGTCGGCAGGAATGATGACGTCGCGATAGAGGTTGGTGACGGGCACCTCGGCGGTAGGGATGAGATAGAGCTTGTCTTCGGTCACGAAATACATCTGGCCCTCCTTGTCGGGGAGCTGACCTGTGCCGTAGCCCGATGCCTCGTTGACAACGTAGGGGGGCTGGATCTCGGTGTAACCGGCGGCTCCTGCGCGGTCAAGGAAAAACTGTATGAGGGCTCGCTGAAGGCGGGCACCCTTGCCGATGTAGACCGGAAAGCCGGCTCCGGTGATCTTCACGCCCAGGTCAAAGTCGATCAGGTTATATTTCTTTGCAAGATCCCAGTGGGGCAGTGCGTCAGGGCCCAGATCGGGCATATTGCCGCCGGTCTTCTCCACAATGTTGTCTTCGGCTGACTTGCCTGCCGGAACGGCATCACACGGTATGTTGGGGATCGAGAGAAGGAGATCGCGGATCTCGCTCTCGGCTGCTTCGAGGCGGGTGGAGGCGAGCTTCTGTGCATCCTTGAGCGTGGCCACTTCCGCCTTGGCTGCTTCGGCCTCTTCGCGTTTGCCCTGTTTCATGAGGGCTCCTATCGAGGCGGCGAGTTTTTTCTGTTCTGCGGCGAGGCTGTCGTTTTCGAGCTGCGCGGTGCGTCGTTCGTTGTCGAGCGTGATCACACGGCTGATAGCCTCCTTACCGTCAAATCCTTTTATGGCGAGACGCTCAACGATGCGCTCAGGATTTTCTTTTATCTGCTGGAGTGTAAGCATTGCAGGTTATGATGTGGACAGATTAGGAATTAAGAAGCTGCTTTACCATCTCGGAGATGGCGCGGCCATCGGCGCGACCGGCCAGACGCTTTGAGGCTACGCCCATCACCTTGCCCATCTCCTTGGGGCCCAATGCCCCGGTTTCGGCGATGATGGCGGTGAGCTCGGCGCGCAGTTCGTCGGCGCTGAGAGCCTTGGGCAGATATTCTTCGATCACGGCAGCCTCGGCGAGCTCGTTCTCGGCAAGCTCGGGGCGGGCCTGCTCAGAGTAGATCTGAGCCGTCTCGCGGCGCTGCTTGGCCATCTTGGCCAAAATCTTCATGGCCTGATCATCGGAGAGAGTGCCGTCGGCGCCTTTGGCCGTCTTTGCTTCAAGAAATTCCTTTTTGATGCCGCGCAGAGTCTCAAGACGTACTTTCTCGCGGGCAAGCATGGCCGTCTTTATGTCGGCCGATATTTTATCGAAAAGATCCATGTTTTATTGCTGTTAACTTTTCCGGATGCAAAATTAGCTAATTCCCGCGACTTTTCGCTTCCCTCCCCTCCAAAAGATTTAGGAAACTAATCAGCGCAGTGTGGCGAATTATAGATCGAATGCTATGGAAAGATTATGGCAGGGCGAATGAGAAATCGTCCTTGATAATTGCTGAAAGATTTATGGGAGGAACAATAAATTGGCTGAACGGAGTCCCTTCGGTTTTGCAGAACATGATGCCTCGGGACACGCCAACAGTCTGATTAGCAAAATAACCGAGCTCTTCTTTAGTAACAATGAGCTGATTGTCAGTTATTCTACCGTCCCAATCTTCGGGGAGGACATCATACTCACAAAACACACCGAGTTTAAGGACCGGTTTGTCGTGATGGGCAAATTCCACTGAAAATTCGCACCCGATGCGTTTGTCTGTCGTGGCGGCTTTAAAACCGATCTCCACGGTATATGATAAACTTTCGTCAGGTGCACTGTCAGCGAGTATGGCGAACTGGCTGATATTTATTTTGGCCATTTTGAATCTCATCATGCTGCATCAGGATTTGGGTTAGAGTCTGGAGAGATCATCTCATAAGAATCACCACTTTCAAACTGTATGGTTTTCGTGGTCATCGCGGTATTGTAGGAGACGGCTCTCCATTTAGACTTGGAATAGGCAAAACGGTCTTCTCTGAGCCGGTCGTCTATCGGTTTGAATTCAACTTCCGGAATCATGCCGAAGGCAAGAGCCAGCTCGACAAGTTTAGACAGTTTGTGATCGTAGTCACCGTTGAGCAGTTGGGATACATATCCTTTACTCACTCCCAGTTTTTCGGCCAACTGGGTACGGTTTAGATTATTGCGCCGCATATACTCCTCGGCGCAGTTGTAAAGTGAAGTCTGGATATGTGATATCCAGTAACTTGGGTTCCTAAGTATGTCTTCTCTGGTCATTGGGATTATATGCTGAATCCGGTAGCCTTGCGGGCAATCGTGTTAATATCTTTCTTTTGATTATTTTTATATCCTCCCAGGATAATATAGACATCCGGACGTTGCATGATGACGTAAACTCTAAGATTATCCTTCTTGAATTCAAAAACATCTTTCCGTCCGGCGTTTTCAATATGTCTGAATTTTGTCTTCGGGAGCATGATGAGATCCGAAATAGCGTCCATGTAGGCTATGATACTTGCGAATGAGGCCAGTTCCTTTTTATTACCGTTCATCTCAATATCTTTCATAAACGTATCAAATTGACATTCATTGTCAATGTAGAGCTTATGAAATTGATATTGAGGATTGTGGACTAATTCAAATGGTTTGGTGAAATAATCAGCCATTCTGCGGGACGGATCATAATGTTGTCGACTACAAAGATACAATCAAATTTGGACTTATGCAAGCAAATTATTATAAAAAGTTAAGCGCAAACTAAACTTTTGTGACGAATAAAAATGAGGTCCTGTCATTGGCGACAGAACCCCATTGTAACAATGTAAAGAAGAATGGGTTGGATCACATGATGCCGCGCTCGCGGAGCTTGCACTGCCATGCCCAGGCCGAGCGCATGGTGTCGGCCAGAGGGGTATCGGCCACCCAGCCGAGCACTTCGTTGGCGTGAGAGGGATTGCCCCATACCTTTTCGATATCGCCGGCGCGGCGGCCTACGATCTTGTAGGGTACTTTCACGCCGGTTGCGCTCTCGAAGGTGTTGATGAGCTCAAGGACGCTCACGCCATTGCCTGTGCCGAGGTTGTAGATCTCGATGGGAGCGGCGTCGGGATTTTCGAGCATACGGTCCATAGCCTTGACGTGGGCTTTGGCGAGGTCAACAACGTTGATGAAGTCGCGGATGCAGGAGCCGTCGGGGGTGGGATAGTCATTGCCGAACACGCTGAGCTCCTTGCGGATACCGATGGCGGTCTGGGTGATGTAGGGGATGAGGTTCTGGGGAACACCGTTGGGGAGCTCACCGATCTCGGCCGAGGGATGTGCGCCCACGGGGTTGAAGTAGCGCAGGATGACGCTCTTGAAGGGTGCGCCGGCGTTGATCACGTCAGTGATGATCTCCTCGCTGATCTGCTTGGTGTTGCCGTAGGGCGAGGTGGCCTTCTTGATGGGGCTCTGCTCGGTGACGGGATTTTCGTCGGGCTCGCCGTAGACGGTGCAGGAGGAGGAGAACACGATGCCCTTGACTCCGTTGGGACCCATGAGGTCGAGGAGGTTCATGAGCGTGTTGAGGTTGTTGCGGTAGTAGAGAACGGGCTTCTCCATCGACTCACCTACAGCCTTGGAGGCTGCGAAGTTGATGATGCCGCCGATGCCGGGATATTTGGCAAAGAGATCCTTGAGAGCGTCGAGGTCGGTGCAGTCGGCTTCAACGAAGTCGGGGCGGATGCCCGATATGCGCTCGATGCCGTCGAGAACTTCTACATTGGAGTTGGAGAGATTGTCGATGATTACGACCGGATATCCGGCTGCCTGCAGCTCAACCACGGTGTGTGAGCCAATGTAGCCGGTACCGCCGGTTACTAAGATTCTCGGTTTGCTCATGATATGATAGTTGGTTTAAGTTTGATTCGTTGAGTGGGGGAGGCTTGACTTCCTCCCGCTGCAAATTTACGCTTTTGTGCCGACACTTCAAAGCAAATGCCGCTCAATTGAGTGCGAAAAATGGGTCAGGGAATGAAGCGGGAAAGAGAATCAGCCGGCAGACCGCGCCGGCTGACATAGTCGGCGCGCTGATCGTCGGCTATCTGGCCGACGGTGAAGTAGCGGGCGGATGGAGAAGCGATGATAACTCCGGTAGTGGTGGCCGACGGGCTGAGGGCTCCGTTTTCGGTGAGCGTTATGCCGAGATCCCTGTAGTTGAGGAGCTTGTCGGCCTCAAACACGAGGCTCTGGTCGGGGAGCGACGGATAGCCTATTGCGGGGCGGATGCCATATTGCTTCCTATCATTGTCAGTGTAGCCCCACAGACGTGTGGCCACATCCTGATGGAGCTGTTGGGTAGCGGCTTCCACCAGTCGGTCGGCAAGGCTCTCGGCCAGAATGGCTCTGTAAGTCTCGCCCGAGTCGCGCAGGGATGTGACATATTGTTCGAGCGGACCGGCGGCGGTGGCGGTGAACAGAGCTATGCTGTCGGAGGGCGCGAGGAAGTCGGTCAGGGCAAGGGTGACCCCTTCGTCGGCCTGACGTCGGAAAACGGGTATTCTCACTTTACCGTCGATGACCATGGTGTCGGTTGCGTGGTCGGTGACAACGGGGGCTGTCAGCACGCGGGTGCGTACCGTGATGCCATGTGAGGTCATGTCGTTGAGCATTTCAATAGCCTCGTCCCAGAGCTTCGCAGCCTCGCGGAGACGCGGGTCGGAGGCGGTTGTCGGCATACAGCAGGAGCATCCCTTATGAGGGTCGTGCAGGCGGCGGTCCATTATCGGGTCGATGTGCCAGAAGTCGAAAAACGCGCGCCTGTTGATGAGCGGCACGAGAAGATCAACGGGATATGAAATATCATGGGAGCCGTAGCCCCCGGCAGGAGTAGCGGCCGGTTCTGCGACTATGCGTGCGCGTTGCCTTGACTGGGCGAGAGTGAGCAGCGGTTTGCGTTGCGATGCCTCATGCTCCTCCCTCAGCCGTTGCTGATCAGCGCGGAGGGTGGCGATGGCCTCGTCGCGGGTTGCCGGGTCGAGAAAACGGCGTGCGATGCCGGGGAGCGATGCCGCGTCGCGTGTGTGGACAACCGGACCTGAATAGCACGGGGCTATCTTCACGGCAGTGTGAAGGTCGGAAGTGGTCGCGCCACCGATAAACAGCGGAATGGTGAGCCCTTTCTGCTCCATGAGTCGAGCCACGGCGGCCATCTCTTCAAGCGAGGGAGTGATGAGGCCGCTGAGTCCTATGAAGTCGGCTTTCTCTGCCATTGCGCGCTCCACTATTGTCTCGCCGGGGGTCATCACGCCGAGATCGGTCACATCAAAGCCGTTGCATTTCATCACTACTCCGACAATGTTCTTGCCTATGTCGTGGACATCTCCCTTTACGGTGGCTATGACCATGCGTAGGCTTGTCGACGCTGAGTCGCGTTTCTGCGCCTCGATGAGCGGTGTGAGGATCTCTACAGCCACTTTCATGGTGTGGGCGCTTTTCACCACCTGGGGCAGGAACATCTCTCCGCGGCCAAAGCGGTCGCCCACACGGTTCATCCCCTCCATAAGCGGGCCGTCGACAACGGCGTAGGCACTGCCGAGCCGCTCGGCCACAGAGAGGAGGAGCTCCTCGATCCCTTCCGTGCGTCCGCTTTCGATCATTGCTGCGAGCCGCTCCTCGGGAGTGGAAGTGACAGAGGGTGTGGCGGCGGATGATTTTTTTGCTTGCGGAGCCGCGGCGGCGATAGCCGAGGCTTCGGCAATGAGGCGCTCCGTGGCATCGGGCCGGGTGTTGAGAAGCACGTCGGTTATTGCATCGCGGAGCGGCCGGGGGATGGTGCCGGTATCTATCATTGCCGACGGGTTGATTATGGCCATATCCATCCCTTCGGGGCGTGCCAGCGACAGGAACACGGCGTGAATGGCCTCTCTCACGGGGTTGTTGCCTCTGAATGAGAATGAAAGGTTGCTCAACCCTCCGCTCACATGAGCTCCGGGACAATTGGCACGGATCCATGCGGCGGCTCTGATGAAGTCGACGCCGTAGGCTGCATGATCCTCTATACCTGTGGCGACGGCAAGAATATTCGGGTCGAAAATAATGTCGGCGGGATCGATGCCGCCCTCCTCGGTGAGGAGGCGGTAAGCTCGTCCCACGACCTCGATCTTCCGCTCGTATGTATCGGCCTGTCCTTTTTCGTCGAAAGCCATCACCACCATGGCAGCTCCCATGGAGGCTATATATCTGGCTCGCTGCAGAAACAGATCTTCGCCCTCCTTGAGGCTGATCGAGTTGACTACCGGACGACCCTGAACGGTCTGCAAGGCGCCCTTTACGACGTCGAAATTGCTTGAATCGATCATGACCGGCACACGGGCCACCTCCGGCTCGATGCCGATGCGCCCGAGAAAGGCTGTCATCTCGACCCGGGCGTCGAGCATGCCATCGTCCATATTGACATCAATTATGTCGGCTCCGGCAGCAACCTGACCGGCGGCAATGGCAACGGCTTCGTCAAGCGCTCCCTCTTTTATGAGCCGCAGGAATTTACGCGATCCGGCTACATTGCATCGCTCCCCGACCTTGTAGAATTCCCTCCTCGGGAGCACTTCAAGCCCTGCCAGACGGAGTGTGCGGGTGATCTCGGCAGGGACGGGCAGTGGACGCGGAGCGCAGCGGCCGGCCTCTGAGGCGATGGCGGCTATGTGGGCCGGAGTCGTGCCGCAACAGCCTCCTACGATATTGATGAGCCCGGCCTTAAGCAGGGGCCGGAGAGCTTCGGCCATATCCTCAGGGGTCTGATCATACTGACCCAGGGCATTTGGCAGCCCGGCGTTGGGATAGACGCTTACAGCCACAGGAGAAGTAGCTGCAAGAGTTTCGATATATTGAGCCATCTCGCCGGCTCCGAAACTGCAGTTGAGTCCGAACGCTACCGGACGGGCATGGGCAACAGTCATGAACAGTGCCTCAAGAGTCTGTCCGGCGAGAGTGCGCCCGCTCTCTGTCAGAGTGGCCGAAATGATAAAAGGCAGCTCCCGGCCCATGTCGGCCATAGCCCGGCGGCAGCCTGATATGGCGGCTTTGGCGTTGAGTCCGTCGTAGACCGTCTCGATAAGGAACAGATCGGCGCCCCCCTCGATCAGTCCGCAGGCCTGATCGTAGTAGGCCGATTCCATTGTGGCGAAGTCAATCGGGGCGGCGCTACCGCTGTCAATGCCACGGCTCATTGCGAGTGATTTGCTGGTCGGACCGATGCTTCCTGCCACCCAGGCCTCCCGGTCAATAGAATCGACAGCGCGGCGGCCGATCTCGGCGGCAGCTTTATTTATACTCCTGGCCAGATGGCTCACTCCGTAGTCGGCGAGTGATATTGCGTTGCTGTTGAAAGAGTTGGTCTCGATAATGTCGGCACCGGCCTCAAGATACTGACGATGGATGTCGGCAATGGCCTCCGGATGCGACAGACACAGGATGTCGTTGCAGCCCCTGAGAGTCTGATCCAAAGGAGTGGCCTCGCAGTGATAGGCCTGTTCGTCGAGTCCGAGGCGCTGGATCATAGTGCCCATTGCGCCGTCGAGGATCAGAATCTTGCGGGCCAGAGCATTGCGTAGCCCGTTGGTTTTAGTCGTCTCAGAATTCATTTATGTGTCTTGCTTTCCTATTGGGATTGCAAATTTACATCTTTTTTGCCTCAGACTGAAAAAAGATGTAAATTTGCAGCCCCGAAATGCGGAGCATCTGACTGGCACCCGGGTTTCAGGTTTTGATCCACAACATATTAATCAAGAAGCCAATCATGTCTACATACGTTGAAAACAAACTCCCCAAGGTGACAACCGCCCGTCTGCGCGAAATGAAGCAGCGCGGCGAGAAGATTGCCTGTCTCACGGCCTACGACTATACCATGGCGCGTCTCGTCGACGAGGCCGGTCTCGACTTTATCCTTGTGGGCGACTCGGCCAGCAATGTCATGGCCGGCAATGCCACCACTCTCCCCATCACGCTTGATGAGATGATCATCTATGCCCGTAGCGTGGCCAAGGCCGTGAAGCGGGCCATCGTGGTGGTTGATCTGCCTTTCGGCTCCTATCAGGGCAATTCAAAGGAAGCGCTTGCTTCGGCCATCCGTGTCATGAAGGAGGCGGGCGCAGAAGCCATAAAGATTGAAGGAGGCGAGGAGATCCGCGAAAGCGTGGAGCGCATTCTCTCGGCCGGCATTCCGGTGTGTGGACATCTCGGCCTCACACCCCAGTCGATCAACAAATTCGGCACCTACAACGTGAGGGCCCGAGAGGAGGCTGAGGCCGAGAAGCTCGTGAGAGATGCCAAGATGCTCGACGAGCTCGGATGCTTTGCCATCGTGCTTGAGAAGATACCCGCAGCGCTGGCCGAGCGCGTAACCCGTGAGGTGAGCTGCCCGGTAATCGGCATCGGTGCCGGCTCGGGAGTCGACGGTCAGATTCTCGTTGTGCAGGATATGCTCGGCATGAACACCGATTTCAAGCCCAAGTTCCTCCGCCGCTACGCTGATCTTGGCAACACTATCCGCGAGAGCCTCGGTCAGTATGTTGCTGATGTGAAGGCGGTGGATTTCCCTAACTCATCGGAGCAATACTGATCAGAGCGGGGAAAAGGACGTGGCCAAAAGAGGAGCGCCATACTCACGCATCATCACTCTCGGGCTGCCCATCATTGCCGGGCAGCTCGGAATGATAGTGACCGGATTTGCCGATACGGCCATGGTGGGACACTATTCAACCGACGCTCTCGCGTCAGCTGCGTTTGTCAACAACATCTTCAATATCCCCATACTCGCTATCCTCGGCTTCACATACGGTCTTACACCCCTTGCCGGAGCCTTGTTCGGGCGCGGACGAAAATATCAGGTCGGGGCTACGGTTGCCAACGGCGTGGCCGTCAACGCGCTTTTCGCCCTGCTGATGACGGCCCTGATGGGAGTGCTATACTTCTTTCTGGATCGCCTCGGACAGCCCGAGGAGCTGTTGCCGCTCATCCGGCCATATTATCTGATCTCGCTTGCGGGATTACTGCCGATAGCATTGTTCAACGTGTTTGCGCAGTGGAGCTATGCCATCCGCATCACTTCCATGCCGATGTGGATCACCCTCGGAGCCAACGCCCTCAATGTGCTCGGCAACTATCTTCTGATCTACGGCCACTGGGGCCTGCCTGAATTGGGACTCACCGGAGCGGGTATAGCCACTTTCGTTGCGCGTGTGTTCTGTCCGCTCCTTATCGTGGCTCTGTTCTTCGGGGCGGAGCGTTTCCGGCCATATCGTCTCGGCTACAAAGCCGTGCGCATTGGTCGCGGGGCGATGAAAAAAGTTGTCGGGACCTCTCTGCCCATCTCCATGCAGATGGCTTTCGAAACTTCGGCCTTCTCCGGCACCGCCGTTATGGCCGGCTGGATAGGAGCCATTGCCCTTGCATCGTTTCAGGTAATAATAACTCTCGGCACCCTTGGCTTCTGCATCTACTACGGCATGGGCGCGGCGGTGTCAGTGCTCGTGTCCAACTATGCCGGGCGTCGTGACCCGGAGGCCATGCGTGTCACGGCTATCAGAGGATATATCGTGATCCTCGGACTCGCCGCCTGCTCGTCGGTGCTTTTTCTCCTCTGGGGTGTCGATATCATTCATATCTTCACGGTCGATCCGGTTGTGATCGCAGCCGCCGCCGGCCTCATCATCCCCCTGCTTATATATCAGGCAGGCGATGCCACACAGATCAATTTTGCGAATGCTCTGCGCGGCACCGCCAATGTGATGCCAATGCTTTGGATTGCTTTCGTGAGCTACATCGTTGTCGGCATACCTTCGACCTATCTCCTCGCATTTCCGCTCGGCCTGGGCGTCTACGGTATGGTGCTCAGTTTCTCAGTGAGCCTGTTTTTGGCCGGCGGCCTGTTTCTCTACTTCTTCCTCCGCACGGTGCGCCGCCTCTCCTGACTGGGATGTATGTCTATAACGTGGTGATCAACTCTAACGATGAAATGGGAGCGATAGAATTCGGAGATCCCTCTGTCGACACCTTCATCAATGTCGATGTGAATTACCATTGATAAGTCAGCGCCCGAAA